>JAEUHE010000236.1 GCA_016793885.1 Verrucomicrobiales bacterium | reverse complement strand
ACGGACTGGCAGTTCACTTCCAGTTGCTCTCCACGGTCACATTGCTGTGCCGCAGTTACTTTCAGTCACAGGCCTGGTGAACATAGGCCTGACAGGGACTCTCACCCTGCTATGTTGGTGCGCTTCACAGTCGCACTAGCGTCGTCCGTGTCGGACGATTACTTGGCCTCCGCATCACTTTTCAACGAGCTCGGGAGAGGCCTCCGGGCGAGCGTGGCGATTGGCTTCACGGGCAACTGCCTCACGACGAGTCAACCACCAGCCTAACGGTGCCAGCAGGACCATCACGCAGCCCAGTCCGCCGATGATCTGAAAGGGTAGGATGGCCATATCCCCGGCCATGCATCGTTCAGGATCATTGGGAAGGTAGCGCATCTGAACTCGCCCCGTCTCCACGGCCGGCCGATACGTCGATCCATCGACGTCCAGAGTCTTCGTGACCACCGGGCCCTGGGCTGGAGTGAACTCCACCGTGAGACTGTAGTGGGAGCTGCGTCGGGAGTATTGTCCTTGCTCATGACCTAGAACCTTCGCCTCGGCCACTACCCCCTCGCGAGCCAATGCCGAAATCAGCATCGTGTAGCTGAGGCCATAAAACGCGAGTCCTCCCCCCACGAGCAGGAGGAAGCAACCGGTGAGCGCAGCCTTGATATTCGTCGCCATACGCCCAGGAGATCGGATGTTTTGGACAGCGACTAAACCCCTACCCCCACCTTTCCAGTCTATCGGGCCGGATCCCAGATCCCAGCTGGATTGGCCAAAAAGTAGTAATTGGGATCTATCAACGCGTCATCCAGCGGGAGACATGGCCATACGGGTAGAGAACGCAGCGTTCCCGGCATAACCTGACCGAGACAGTCCCCGACGCCGTTGACTCCAAACAGCTCGGGGTACAGGACACTCGGCAGCCGCCGTGAGATATCCAGCAGCGCCGGCACATCGTAAACCCCTCTTTGCCCTCGAACGTCTCGCCCATAGTCCTCCTTGGCATACTGCAACGCATCCAACCCCGTCCAACGCCGCGAATCAAACGGTGTCGCCCTTCGAGCCCTCAGGAAAACCCGCGGCCGAAGTTCTCCCCCCAGCCTGAACACGAAGGGCTCACGCCTGATTCGCACATGAGACGGAGCATTGACCCCAGGATAGCCGCCGGCGCGAGTGACGAGAAGCTCCGCTGTCAGCCCGCTCATCGGCTCCACCCCTTGCCAGCCCCAACGGACCAAGTCCGCGGACGACTCGATGACATAAGTGCGCCCGGGAGCGCCGGATAGCCTCCAACCCGGTGGTTGGCTCGCCCCGACGCCACCCGCGTCTCTCTTGACGGGTTCTAGGACCGGAGGTCGCTCCTGGTTGACCACGTCGACGCGCGCGACAGCGCTGGTGACACTCCCTTCCGCATCCGTCACCACCACACGATACTCCCCCACATCCTGGGCGGACACAGACAACAGCGGCAGAACCGAGTTCGACGCTCCCGGTATCGGCTCATCGTGATGCAGCCACGCGTAGAGGAGCGGGTGTTCAGTTTCTATCCGGCTCGGAAGGGGAACTCCGAGGGCGACAACGTTCAGCAATCCGCTTTCACCGGCGGAAATCTGGACGTCGGATGGATTCTGAAGAATCACCGGTCCTCCGGCCATCTGCAGCCGGAAGGACACGGGTGCGGGGTTGGTGAGAACGCCGACCCCATAAATGAAATACCGTTGCCCCGCGATCACATGGTAGGCAAGTCCCTGGTATGGCAGTGAGAGCCAAGATCGGGTCGCCCAATATCGGGTGCGTTCATAATGGAACGGCGGAGGATGCAGCAGACCCAAAGCCGGGTGGGAGTCCGACGAGCGCATCATGTTGAACGCAGCGATCGACCACTGGAGCATTGGCTCGTCCGGGGTGGGAGCCATGGTGAGCACCACACTTCCGGACCGAGGCGCGGTCCATTCCCACCAAAGCGAACCGAAATGCCTCGATTCGAACCCGGTGAAGGGTAACATGCCGGGTTCAAATCCTGGCAAAGGTGGGTCACCGACCGATGCCTCAATCGTCGAATCGAGAAACCGGGCGGTGACGGCTATGGAATCGCCTTCCAGGACTGTTCGATCGGCAAAGTTATCGTTGGCCGGCGAAGCTGCAGGAGCCGTTCCCGCCAGGAGCATCCATGCCGTGCTGAGTCCAAGCCACTGTCTCGTCCATGAGTTGTGTGCCATAGGTTAACATTGTTTCCAAACGATCCTTCGGGACACAAGCCAGACCTTCTTCATCGATCACTGATCCAAGACATCGTCATGAGCGCTTCGGCCCGGAACCAGCGGGCGATCATCCCCCCGAAACCACTTCACGCCTGCCCCGGGATTCGACCGAGGCGGGTTTGAAGCTCAGTTCCCTTCTATCACCCCGGTCCATGAGGCCCGTCCCGTCATAGCTCACCAGACCGACGGGGGACTTGTCCCGCGGTAGCCTTGGCGGCGGCCGGATGGCAGGTTGGGAAAACGGTCGAGCTTTTTGCGACCTCCGTTGGAGCCAAGTTCCCGACCCCTGCGGGGTCACATAAATTAGCCGGGCGATCGCAGCGCAGCGAAGATCCCCGGACCGCACCCCCAAACACACCTCCGCACCCTGGCAGATTTGCAGCTACTCCTCGTAGCGGAGCACGATGGTGGACGCCACGACTCGGATCTCGGTGATTCGCAGCGCGGTGTCGGCGCGCAGCCGCCAAAAGGTCCGGTTGACAGGTAGCGAAACCGTTACCGTGTGGTCGACCGCATTGACGGCAGCGCTTGGTAGGGGTTCATAAGGCCCCTCGACATGGGCAGCCGCTTCCAAGGAGAGAGAACCGCGGACCGTGATCGCACCCGCCATGCCCGGGTGAAAAAGGCAGCGGTAGGAAAAAGTGCCCGGATTATTGAAGGTAACGGTGCAGGCGCTCGGAATGGCGTCATTGCCGCAGAACGGCTCGGCCGGCGTAGTCCCCGTAATGGTATGGAATCCAGTGGCGTGCAGAAAGACCACCGTGTCACCAACGTTTACGGTCAACTCGGCAGGTGTGAAAACGTTGGCACCGTTCTTCCCGTACTCGACGATGTGGGAGGCGCCGGGTCGCTTGATTACCCGCACGTTCACTGAGTAGGAATTGTCAGACTCGTTCGATTCATCGACCACACTGGTGTGGTCGGTGACCAGGGTGAGCACGTGCTCGCCGACCGGCAGCTGGCCAAGATTGTAGTCCTCAATCTTGTTGAAGGTATCTGGGGTCAGTCCTTCGTGAAACCACGAGGCTTTCGAAACACCATCCAGCACCAGCTCCGTGAAGAACCTGTTGGGAATGCCGGCGGTGAGTGAGATGTTCGCGATAGCCCAGTCAACCCAGATGTCCTGGTCACTAAAAAAATCAGGGTCGGAGATATTGCCCCCGGTGGATCGCGTCACGACCAGCCGGTCACTCCAGCCATTGAGACGAAAGGGTACGACATTCGGTTTCTCCACGGGCACATCCTCGACCGTGATTTTCCCTGTCATGCCCTGGCCGGTATGAAAAATGCATCGGTACGGGAAAGTTCCTGGTGTCGTGAACGTCCGCTGGCAGGAGATTGGGATTTGGCCATCGCCACAGAGCGGGTCCGTGCCCGTTCCGGTCACGGTGTGAAATCCACCCCGATTCGTGAACGTGACCGTGTCACCTACCTTCACCTTGAGGTCGGCGGGAGTGAAAGCGAAGTTGTTAAACTCAACCGTGTGAGAAGCGGCGCTGAGTTTTTGCGAACAACGGGGGAGAAAGACAAGGGCGGCCAGGAACATCCAGACAAATGGGTTTTGTTTTTTCATACTCTTGGTGGTTGAAAACGGTAGTTCTGAGTGCGGGCATGATAGGCTGATTCCCCTCGGCGACAAGTGCCAAAGGCGTGTCAAAAAGGACCGTATCTGCTTACGATGGTAGGGCGGGACTGGATCGCGGAGCCCTCCAATTGAGTTCTGATCTCGTTGAGTCCACGCGTCCCCCAGGCTCCGAAAACCAGTGGACCACTCCGCGGAGGGTCTAAGGTTGATAGACAACGCATCGACTCGCGGCGACGCAGCGTCGTCCGCGGTTCGCACACCTCGGGCCAGTCGGGGCTCAAACAGAGTTTCGCCCTACCTTGCCGCGAGAAGCGGAACGATCATCCGCCCCCATCTTTACTCAGGCGCTCAACCCACTGGGAATCACGGACCTCCTCCCTTACTCCCCTCGCAGCCGATAAAACGACGTGGTGTCGGTCCTCACCCGGAGTCGATAGGTGTCTCCATCCAGCGCGGCGACGTCGGCGACCGGTTGCCAATCGGACACGGACAGCGATGCGGTTCGCTCTAGCAAGAAGGCCTGGGCCGCAGCCGGCCAACTCAGTGCGGCCACACGGCCTGGTTCCGGACTGATCGCAAGCTGAGGCGTTTCTGAGGGTTTACAAACGGCCAGGAGGTTCTGGCTGGCCCGGGGGCCGCAAGGCCGGATCACGGCATAACGCACCCGGGTGACGAACACTTTGCCTGAGGAGATGAAACGCGGCCCCGCTTGCGGCCCTTGATTCACTCCGGTGAACTTGACGTCCGGGAGCTCCCAATAGGCAGTTCGCCAACCGCCAGTTCCCCGCAACCGTTCATACCCCACGGCTGGCAGAAAGGCGTAGGTGGGTCCCCCCGTCACCTCCGTGGCCCAGACCTGAGGTCCAAATGTCTGGCCCGCCAGAGCTGGGTCATCGTAATAGGTCGCGCACACTGCGAGCCGCGCGTTGTCCTGGGTTGAAGGTCCCAGTGCCTGACCGGTGATGGCGAAGTTAAATGTCGTATCCGCCGGCGGAGTGCCATCCTCCTGCGCTGCACGGACTGCCAACCGACGATCATTGTCCGGCCCGGCTTCGGCCACCACCATCTCTTGATCAAAGCCCGAGGTCCCCAAATCGAGACCATTCTTCAGGTCCTGGCCCAGATCCAACTCCACGTAGTCCCCGTACCCACCGTCACAAATCGCGGGATCCACGTAGCACTCGGCGAGCAGGTTCTGCCCGGCCAACGGATGCCCCGCCGTGCGGTAAACCTCGAATTCTACCCTCGAAACGGCCACGGCTCCCCCCTGTGCAACGAACCGAGGTCCTCCGGTGAACGCCCCGGTGCCGACTCCCTTCAGGTTGACCGCCGGGAGTGTCCACGAACGACGAATCCAGCGTCCCGTCCCGGCCAACGTTTGCAGCTGGCTCACCGGAAGCGAGGCGGTGCCGCCGACCGCATCGGTTGCATAGCTGTCCGGGCCGAAAACCACGCTGGAGCCGCCAAACTCGGGAGCATCATAAAAGTCCAGGCAGACCCTCATCGTCCGTGGCTCATTGCACGGAGCTCCGAGGAAGGCATCCGTGATTCCTAAGTTCAAGTACTGTCCCGTGGTTTTCACCGCCCGCCGCTGGTCTCCGAGCGGACCGATGTTTTCAACGGCCACCACGGTTTGGTCGCCGTCGTTCAGGACTTCCAAATGATTGGTCGTGCCAGCTTGGATATCGAGGCCCACCAGATTGGTGATCGGTTCCGGATCACAAGTGTCCGCAGGTAGGAAGAGATTGATCTGTTCGCGTTCCCCGAACGCTCCCTGTTCCCCGAACGCCACGACTCTGACGATCAGGTTGGGGATGACCTGCAACCGGATGGTCCCTCCATTGACGCCTCCGAATTCAGTGAACCCGGTCGCGCCCTCCGCCAGGGAACCGACGAATCGATTTCCGTCGGGGCGGATCCCGTTGGTGATGCGAAACAACACCCAATTCCATCGGCCGTTTTTTGCTTCCAACGGAATCGGTCCTCCGTTTTGCACGCTGAGGAACTGAGGAGGAACCGTGCCGAGTAGGAAGTCCACGCCGCGCAGAGCGCCCTGCGCATCGTAGAGCCCCGCGTCTCCGTAAACTTGCAGCAGGATATCGATGGTCTCGGTCTCAGCCCAGTCGCGCCATGACTTGTCCGCCACGTTGATGGTCACGCTCGTCGCTTTCCGTCCGGTATGTCCTCCGATCGTAATGGGCTCGGTCTGCTGGTCTCCGCCGGTGAGGATGCGAAGCTCGTTGGCAAGCCAGTTTCCGCTGGGAGCCTCCAGGCCTTCATCGGTGACCACGAAATGAACCCGCTTTTCAAGGTTGATTGTCGGGGGCCACTGTTCTGGATCGAACGGACCTTCCTGTGCTTCAGTGTGGAAAGTCCAAAGGACTGCGAAACCGGCGGCGAGGATGAATCTGAGTTTCATAAAGCAGCGTCTGTGTTCGAAGTGGTAGGGACAGACAATCACGCACCCGTTTCCGGGTACAGAGATCGGCTAGGCTTCACCCCTATTTGGACCGGTGAACAGATGCAGTCAATCTAGAAACGTGTAGTTGGACTCGCGATCCGATCCACGCCGATCGTGGCCGGACCTTCGTGAGCTTAGTGCCTTAGTGAGAGGCAAGCGGGAGGTTTTTAGGTCTCAGGCGGCGGCAGCGCTTTTGTTCGAACCGCTCTGGCTGGCTTGAGCGAGAGCCGCCGCCAGGGTTTCCGGACGGAGCAACGGGGTACGCAGGTTCAAATAGCCGTCCAACTCTTGCCCAGCCGGTTGGCACAAAACGATCCGTCCAGGTGCCACGTTCAGGTCGCTCCGCAACGATTCGACGCCCCGGTTGGCTTCCGAGCCCAGAGTGACAACCTGGAACAAGACCACATCGAACAGCCGACCTTCGCGCTCCGCCTCACGCCAACGCTCCATGGCTTCGGCGGAACTCTGGGCAGCCACACACTTCACTCCCCATCCCGCCAGCATGGCCTCAACGGCCTCCTGATGCGGAGCGGATGCGCTGATGGAGAGCACTCCGTTGGGTAGATGGAGCGACGGAGGAAAAGCGGCTTCGGGCAGGTCGATCGGGGAATCGGGCAGCGCGAAATCAAACCAAAAACAAGCACCTCTCCCCACTTCGCTTTCCACGCCGATCGTTCCCCCCATGATCTCAACTAACTGTTTACTAATGGCTAGCCCGAGCCCGGTCCCCCCGTACTTGCGGGTGGTTGAAGTGTCGGTCTGCGTGAACTTCTGAAACAACAGATGCTGTTTCGCCAAAGGAATCCCAATGCCGCTGTCGGAGACTCGGACTTGCACCCGGCCTCCGGCGGTGGGCTGGCCAACGCGGGGCAATACCCGAATTTCCACCCGGACATAGCCGGCAGAGGTGAACTTGATGGCATTGCCAACGAGATTGGTCAGGATTTGCCGCACCCGAGTCGGATCCGCCACCAACGCCAGCGGAGCGGGAGGGGCCACCAAAGCGATCTCGAGCCCCTTGCTGTAGGCCTTTGAAACGAGAAGCCCGAGCACCGCTTCGCAGGTCTCACGTAGATCGAAAGGCATCAACTCCAGGTTGAGCTTGCCTGCCTCGATCTTGGAGTAATCGAGGATATCGTTGATGAGCGTCAACAAGGATGCCCCCGATTGCCGGATCGTTCTAACGAAGTCCTTTTGGATGTCGGTAAGGGGCGTCTCGGTCAGCAAGTCGGTAAACCCGAGCACGGCGTTCATGGGAGTGCGGATCTCGTGACTCATCACCGCCAGGAACTCGCTTTTGGCCCGAGTGGCCGCCTCCGCGTTGGCACGCGAGCGTTCCAATTCCTGCTCCACCAACTTCCGCTTGGTAATCTCGGTCCGAATCCCTACATACCGAGTGATCTTCCCAGAGCCATCCCTAAAGGCCACGATGGTGGAGGAAACCCAATAGAGATGACCACCTTTAGCCCGATTGCAGATCTCACCATGCCATACCCCGATGCGAGCCAGTTCGGCATACATGTCCTTCCAGAACTCGCCGGGATGGTGTCCTGAATTCACGATGCTATGCTTGCATCCCAGTAGTTCCTCACGCGCATACCCGCTGACGTCACAGAACAGATCGCTCGCATAGGTAATTCTGCCAGCGGCATCGGTCTCGGACACCAGCGCATGCAGATCCAACGCGTGGCGCTGGAACTCCAACTCCCTCTCCACCGTCTGGCGCCGACGCGATTCCACCACCAGCCACCACCACAGACAGGGGGATAGTATGACCGAGAGCGCGCTCGCATCCACCACAGCCTCCAAGGCATGACTCATCGGCGGGAACCTGGACAGCACGATCATGACGCCAGCCTCCGCCAGGAAGACCACCAGGATGACCTTAAAGAAGAGTTTAACCGGCGAAACGGCTGGTGCGCGGGATCTCATGCGGCCTCCTCGCAGACACGACTTCGAATGTGAAACGGTCTCATCGATTCTAAGCTAAGGGCGATAGCACACCTTCTCGCCGATTCAACTCCGCTGAGCTGGATCGGTCTCGTCACCCCTTACTGAATATCGGCCGTACGGCCAAAAGGTTCAGCTAGCAGGCCGTCGGACTTAGAATATCGTTCTGCGAGGTGCCCGCCCGGGCTATTGGTAGGTTCTCGGTTTTTGTGGATGACGGCCTGCTAGCAATCACCCCGACTCGGAGTCGGGGTGAGGAAACCCAATCTGATTCCAGAGTCAGCCGCCCGCTACTTACCCGCACTCCAACCGCCATCGATGATGAAATCGGTACCTGTGATGAAGGAGGCCTCATCCGAAGCCAAATAGAGTGCAGCTGCTGCAATCTCGTCCGGGCGGCCCATGCGGCCCAGCGCTTGAGTCGAGGCCATCTCCTCATACGCCTTTTGGGGGTCGGGATATTCCTGGAGCCGAGCGGCCACGAAGGGTGTCTCCACGCGTCCGGGACAAATGCAGTTGATGCGGACACCGTCGCGGGCGTGGTCCAGGGCCATCGCTTTGGTAATCCCCACCACCGCAAACTTCGAGGCACAGTAGGCCAGTCGATCACGAATTCCAACTACCCCGCCGATCGAGGCCAGATTCACGATGACTCCCTGCTTACGCGAGAGCATCCCGGGCAGGAAAGCCTTCGACATATTGAAAACCCCCCGAACGTTGACCGCATGCAACCGATCCAGGTCGGCGGCGGTGGTTTGCAGAATGGTGCCTACGTGACCGATGCCCGCGTTGTTCACCAGAATATCCAGGCGACCTTGGAAGGCCATCACCTGCTGCAGCGCCCGGTTGGCGTCCGCTTCCTGAGCGACGTCGCACTCCACAAAGTCCCCGGCCCCGCCCGATTGCCAGATCCGAGCCAAGGTCTCGCGCCCGGCCTTTTCATCGCGATCCGACACGAAGACGAACGCCCCAGCTCGGGCATAGGTTTCCGCGATTGCGGCACCAATGCCACTGCCAGCGCCCGTCACCAAGGAGATTCGGTTCGTAAGAGAAAACATACGCGGTTTTGGGAAATGGAAGGCGTCAGGCTCGGCGGGTGGAGGTGTTGCTTGCAGCTGGCTCGTGCTTGAGCTGAGGCATCGTCAAGGCGATCAGGCAGCCGGGAATGAACAGGAAGCTGGCATACATCAAGGCTTCGCGATAGTCGCCAATGGCAGCCGTGCCCTTAATGGCGGGCAGAACACCGAATACCACGGTGCCAATGGCGGCGGCGATCCGGCCGATATTGTAGCAAAACCCAGCGCCGGTGGTGCGCAAGAGCGTGGGAAACAAGGGTGGAAGGTACATGGTAAAAAGGGCGAAGATCCCGTGGCAGGATCCGATGCCGACTAGGAACCACCACAACTCCGACAACGGACGATCCTTCGAGTAGCCCGCAAACATGATGGCAAAGTAGGCGGCGCACAGCAACGCGATGGCCCGCGGATAACCGATGAGCCTGGCCAAGGCCGCCGCCAGGAAATTGCCAAAAATGGACACCCCCATCACGACGAACATTGCCTGGCTCGCCAGCACGTTTTTCTGATCGGCGGTCCAAGTTTGAATCTCCGGCAAGTTTCGCAAGTGCACCACATACCAGAAAAGAAAGGCCCAGTGGGCGGTCAGAGTGACGGCACAGGTCGTGAGAGTGCGCAACGTGGTCGGAAGCACCGATCCTCGAAACAGGTCGACAATCCCCGGCTCCTTCTCCTTGGACGCGCGTTTGGCCTGGTGCCACTCTTCCGGCTCAGGAACATGACGTCGGATCCAAAGCGTCAGCAGGGCTGGAAGAATCCCTGCCAGGAATACAAACCGTTCGGTATGCTCCGCCTGCATCTCCTTGGAAATGGTGGCGACTAGCCAAACCACACCCGTGGCCAGCAGAACCCCCAGGTTTACCCCGGTCTGCAGAATGGCAGCCATCCAATGTCGCCATTGCTTGGGCCAGGTTTCAGAAATCAGGGAGGCCCCCACGGCCCACTCGCCCCCGATGCCCAACGCGGCCAAAAAGCGGAAGATGAGCAGATGCCACCAGGTCTGGGCAAAAAAGGACAGGCCCGTGAAAAGGCAGTAGGTTAGAATCGTGAGGTTGAGGGCACGGCTACGGCCGATCTTGTCACCGATGCGTCCGAAGAAACCTCCACCCAAAGCCCACCCCACCAGAAAAGCGGCCTGGATGATGGAGCTATATTGGCCAACAGCAGGATCCTTGGTGCTCTCCACGTGAAGCAGTTGAGTCACGAAAGGAATCGCCACGATCGTGTAGAGGTGCATGTCGAGGCCGTCAAACAGCCATCCTAACCACGCGGCGATCCCCGATTTCCACTGCTGGGGTGACAAATCCTTGAGTCGTTCCACCGGCCGGGGGGTAGATCCGGCGGCAGCAGACGAGTCCTGTGGTCCAGCGATAGGGGAGTTCACCCCTCTTTCTTAAGTGCGGACGGGACGCGAGGCGAGCGGAAATTTCTCTGTCACTTTCTGTCGCGCGAGCGGGTCTTAGAGTTTATGAAAGTGTTGATACTCTTGGTAGCGTGGTGTCTCTTACTGGTGCTTTGTTGGCCAGTGGCACTGGCGGCTCTAGTCCTCGCGCCAGCGGTTTGGCTGATTTCCATTCCCTTCCGATTGGTAGGCCTCCTGGTCGAAGCGATGTTCTCTCTACTCCGGAGCCTTCTGATTTGGAAGTGACAAAACAGCTCGAATAGGCTTTATTGAATCATCAAGCCGTAGACGGGTCGTGCTCCTCGGCTCACTGGCCGCCTCTCAGTCGTTTCACCCTGGGAGGGGCGGGATGCCAGGTTGGACGAGGAAGACATAGGCAATCCAGGGACCGGTATCCTATGCAAGCAAACGCTCCGACTGTAGAACCGCCGAGCCTGCACCTTTCAGATCTTCTGCTCGTCAATGCGAGGGAGGAGGATGCGGAGCTGTGGCTTCAACATCTCAAAGACTCGGGATGGCAAGGCAAGGCCACCCTGCTGACCAACCCGGCTGATATCCACGCGTCGTGCCAGCGACACATCTACCACGCCATCCTGCTGGATCAAGCTCACCCGCTGCTCACCTCGCATCTCACAGCCGAGCTTCTGCGCCGTCTCGGCGGACATCCGCCGGTCATCCTGGTCACCGACGCTCCAGGCGAAACTGGAGCGCTTGAGGGACTGGCTCATGGCGCCTTTGACTATGTGTTCCGTTCTTGCCTCAGTCGACTGCCCATCGCCACGCGGCGCGCCGTCGAGACCACGGATCTCAGGTTGAACCTGGCCGGGACGGACGATCAATTGGCGGAGGCAGAACAACGATTCCAAGCCCTGGCGGAACTCAATCCCGCGGGCATGGCTATCGAGAGCGCCGATGGCATCATGTATGCCAATCAGGCCTTGGCCGACCTGCTCAATGCGCCAACCCCACTCGATATTCTCGGCAAGAGTCTCCTCAGTTGGGTCTCCAACGAAGCCAGGGACTCCCTGCTGCAGCAACTGGGGCATCCCATAAGCTCGCAGGCTCCTCTGGTGCAGGATCTCACCCTCAGTACAGTTGACGGGGTTCCGTTGGAGGCGCGCCTGTACGCCACCGAGATCGGCTATCACGGCCAGCCCTCTCGACTCTACCTGCTGGAAGATCGACGCGAGCAGCGCCGAGTCGCAACCGCGATCTCCAACCTCGCAACCTTCGCTCAAGAAAACCCCAATCCCATTCTGATGTTTGGGTCGGACGGACGCCTCACTTACTATAACGACGCGGCGCTGGAAATGGCGAAATCCTTTGGTCGTGAGCATCCGGCCGCCTGCCTTCCGCCGCAGGTTCCAGCCCTGGTGGAGTCCTCGTTGCTGACTGGACAAAATCGCCTGCGAATCAATTGGACTCACAGCGGAAGAACCTTCTCGTGGTCGTTCTTCCCACATCGCTCCACCGGAGTGGTCCACGCCTTCGTCGTCGAGACCACCGAGCAGGTTAATCTGGAGGACCAGCTGCGACACTCCCAGAGGCTGGAGGGCATCGGCCGGCTGGCCGGCGGAGTGGCGCACGAGTTCAGTAATCTCATCACGGTCATTCGCGGACAAGCACAGCTGCTTGCCGACCTGGAAGGTCTGAGTCCCAAGGGCCGGGAGGCCATGCAGCAGCTTTTGCACGGGACGGAACGAGCCGCTGAACTCACTCGACAGCTGCAAACTTTCAGCCGACGGAACTACGTGGTTTCAGCCCCACTCCAGCTGAACGAGATTCTACGGAACTTCGGCGATTTGCTCCGTCGCACCCTCGGAGATCACATTCAGGTCGTGCTGGAGACGACCGAGCCCTTGCCTTTGATCGCCGGTGATCGAAATCTCCTGGAGCAGGTCCTGCTCAACTTGGCGGTGAACGCCCGCGACGCCATGCCTCAAGGGGGAGGCCTTACCCTGCAAACCTCGGTGGTGGATTATCCTCCGGACGGCTGCCGCTCCCACCCCGAGGCGCGCCCCGGCAGATATGTGCGAATCGCGGTGACGGATACCGGAGCGGGCATCGACCCTCGACTCCAGCCCTACCTCTTCGACCCCTTTTTTACCACCAAGAAGCGGGAGTCGGCCAATGGCCTGGGGCTGTCGACCGTCTATGGCATCGTGAAGCAACACAAGGGCTGGATCGAGGTTCGCAGCCAGCTGGAACAAGGCAGCAGTTTCCACGTCTTTCTGCCGGTTCTGGATCCGGTGCCGGAGATCGAGAAGTCCCCTGTCAAAGCCGCCGCGTGCCAGACTGGCCCCGGAAAGACGGTCCTGGTAGTCGAAGACGAACCCGCGGTCCGGTGGACGCTCAAGAGCATGCTGGAACACGAAGGCTATCACATCCTGGAAGCCTCAAACCCTTTGGAGGCGTTGGCCGTTTGGCGTGATCACCGTCAAGAGATCGACGTATTGCTCACGGATCTCGTCATGCCCAGCGGAATCAGCGGTCAAGAAATGGCCAAGCATTTTCAAGAAGCCAAGCCAGAGCTGATAGTCATCTACACCAGCGGCTACTGCATCGACAGCGTGGCGCGAGGGCTACCTCTTGAGTCGGGCGTCAATTTCCTTCAAAAGCCCTTCAGCGCCCGCGATTTTAGTTTCGCCTTGGCGCAGCAAGCGGGGGATCTGCGAGATCGCCGACCGGATACGCTCGAAGCAGATCCCGGGATCAGCGAATGACGGGCGGGATGACCGCCGACGCACGCACTGTTCACCGCCGCCTTTTTTATGAGAAAGATCGGGTTCTGGATGCAGGATCTGGATGACACGGAGCTCATCGCCCCACAGGAGATCTCGGGCTTACTGTCTGACGTTGATCTACCGGTAGTGCTCGCCTACTTGCGCTCAGGACAGGTATTTACTCGCTACCTGGGCGTGCCTTACTGCGATCTGACCGATGGCAGGTGGGTTTGGCCGGGGCAGTTCGACAACGATGTCGAAAAATATCGTATCTCTCTCCCTGAGGAATTCATTCGTGACGCGCACCGCGGCCAGCATCAGGATTTCGAACCAGAGAAAGGTCAGCCGGATAAAACCTTTTGGAAGGACTGGTGCAGCCAGAGGCGGCACCCCGAGTACCAAAAGCTTTTGGCAGAAGCTCGGCTGAAACGCGACCGCCGGTTTGAGAAGGCTCTAGCCATAGAGATACGGAAGATCGACAAGGCGATGGGAACCTCCAACAAGCCTTGTGCGTGGGCCGGATGCCAGCATCCCGCCACGAGTGTTTCGGCACTCTGCTCCTACCACATGATCGGGGAGGACGGGCTTCGACATCTGAGGGAAAGTTGTGGGCACCTTCCAGAATGGGAACCGGACTGAGACTCAGTGATCTGGTAAGAAGGATGGAGCTGGCGTGAAGGAAAAACGGTGTCTTGCCCTCATCTTCACCATCCAAAATGGGGACTAGACAAGCTGGGCAACGCCGGCTTTTCTCACTTTGTCGGCAAGGCCCGAACCCGCAGGGTTCAAAGAAATTTAGCCGGGGGTGCTCGCACCCCCGGATCTGTTAAAAGTACGGAGCATCGCGCAGCGATGCCACTGGCTTCTGAGACTTGCGTCAACCGCTTCAAGGAACCTAGTCCGTTCGTCAGCCCATTGGCCGACGGGTGGCAAGCCTTTCAGGGTGCTGTTCATTGGGGGGCCGACAGACCGGGGGTGTCGCTGCGCTCCACGCCCAGCTAATCTCTTTGAACCCTACGGGTTCTCGGCTTCGGAGAGTCTATGGAGCTGGTCTTCTCTGCCGCCGGTCCCGTCTCTGTGGTGCAAAATTTCCCACTCCCTCCTCATCTCCATTGACACCGCCGGATCCAAACCCTATGCAGGCTTGATGCGAACGCGCTCCCCAATCTGGATATGGACGGCGGCATTTCTCTGCCTCGGCCTCGCAGGATTTCTTCCCCTGACCGCAGCGGCTGCAACCTCCAACTCCGCCAGCACCACCGCGAACGCCCGACCGCCCAAGAGCAACGCCGACCTGCGTTACTGGCTGCAGAACATGGTTTGGTACCACCATTTTACGCTCGAGGAGATGGAAGCCGCCCTCGGCCTCAGCAGAGCACAGATCGCCGACGCCCTCCGCACGTATCGCATCACGAGCGCCGGACGCCCGGAGCGCGGAGAGTCCGCCTCCCTGCTCGTCGTTCCGTACCCGGGAGGGCGACATCCACGGATTGGGTTTCTGGATGGAGCCCTCGAGCCTCAACGAGAGACGAAGCTCAGCGTGTTTACTCCTTGGGACGAGAAGAGCTACGTGGTGATCGATGTGCCCGAAGCCATCTGGTCCAATCTCGGGCTGACCTACTTGGCACACACCCACATCCCCACGGTATGGAGCCAAGCCAAGATCGCGCTTCCGAAGCTTGAGTGGCGGCGGCGGAAGGATGGAAGCTTCCAACTGGAACGGAAGCTCCCCAACGGACTGAGCTTCGCCACCCTGGTGATGCCTTCTCGCGACGCCGTCCGACTCGAGATCAAGCTGTTCAACGGCAGCACCAATCACCTGAGCGACCTCCGCGTCCAGATGTGCGCCATGCTCAAGGGGGTCGCGGGGTTCAATCAGCAAACCAACGCCAACAAGATCTTCGCCAAACCCTTTTCGGCCTGCCGCTCGGACGACGGCATGCGGTGGATCATTTGGGCCTGGGAACCGGCTCATCGAACTTGGGGCAATCCTCCGGTGCCCTGCCTGCATTCCGATCCCAAGTTCAAGGATTGCGCCCCCGGTCAAAGCCAGGTGATCCGTGGTTGGATGTCATTTTACGAAGGAACGGATATCCGGTCCGAACTGACCCGTATCGAGCAGGACCCCTGGCTGGTTCAGGCAGCCGCGTCCGCGGGGCCCTAAGGGATCAAGTCACGGCACTCCGGGCTCGCTTTGGTCAGGAATCCACGGGAGATCCTGACGCAGCTGCCAGTCGTATTTCCGATCCTCCGATACCGGCGTCCAAAACAGCCGCCCCCCATGCCTCCAGGCATCGAGGACCAACCCTTGTTTCATGCGCTGATCTCGACCAGCCACGACCAGCGAGTTATGCTCATGTTTCGTGTTGAGTTTGGAGACGACACGATACAGCCGGAGCGTGCGCAACCCCACGGTCTGGAGCTTCGCTTGAAGATCATCCGCCCAATGATAGCAAAGTCCTCGATCCTTAAATTTCAGATTCACCAGCACGTTTTGGAGCACGGCCGGACGAACTGCCCCGTATCGCTCCGCGAGATCGAGCGAGTGGTTGAGGGCCATGTCCGCCAACGCCTGGGCCTCGTGCAGGTCCACGCCGGGTGAAAGCGATCGAAGCTCCGTCACGAGAGCCGCCACGCGGGTTGGATCGGCCCGCCGGGGCGCTTCCCCGACCCGCCGCGCAGGCACCGTAGCGCAGCCGGTGACGAAGCAGGCGAGCAGGAACAGAGGGATCCAACATCCCGACCACCCCACCAGGCGCCAACGCCATTCAGGCGAAGGCTTAGACCGAGCCGCGCTCGAATGACTCACCCGTTCAGGCATGGGTCAACACGTGACGCAGGTAGAGGTACATGAGGGGCGCATTGAACAGGAGACTGTCCAATAAATCCAGAATCCCACCTATCCCAGGAAAGAAGCCTCCCGAGTCTTTCACTCCAGCCTCCCGCTTGAAGATGGACTCGATAAGATCGCCGATCACTGCCGCCGCACCGAGCACCAAGCCCAGCACCACGGCATGCATCGTCTTCATCCCAACCAGGTGAGAGCCAGCCAAGAAGGCAAACAGGGCGCTTACCCCGGTGGACATCAGCAAGGCGCCCACGAAGCCTTCCCAGGTTTTGCCCGGACTCACTCGCGGGATCATTTTGTGTTTTCCGATCAATGACCCCAGGACATATGCCCCCACATCGCTAGCCTTGGTCACCAGGATGAAATACAGCACATACCAAGTGCCTTCTACGCCGGGGAAAAAATTGATCTTCTGAATGAAATTCAGCAGCCAGGGGACATACATCAACCCGAATAGAGTGGTCGAGATCGCCGCGATTCCTTGCGCCATCTCATGACGCAGGAACTGCCGCACACACATGCCCAATACAAAGACAATCAACAGGGTGGTTTCAAAGTCGTTGACGCGGGCCGGGGTACCGTGAATCCCCAGTTTACCCTGCAAGTGGAGAAAGGTGCCGACCATCAAGAGAGTGCCGCAGACCAGCCCCCAGGCCGGAAAACAAATCAGCTTGGTCTTTTGCGCCATCGTGTAGAACTCCCGCAGCCCTAGCCACGCCAGCAAGGTCATGATGGCGATAAAGAAGTAGTCCGACAGGATCTTGTTGGTCGAAAACAAGGCCGAGATCACCACCGTCCAGAGGATGGTAGTGCTCAAAAGCCGACGTAGGAAAATTTTCCCCTTCGACAAAGGCTGGGCTGCGGCCGCGGGCTGATTCGACATGCGGGGTGATAGTAGCGAGCCTCGCCCAAGAGCCCCAGGAAAATATGGTGCGCAGGGGTTAGCGAGGGTGTGATCTTTGCCGGGTGGGGCCGGCCGGGAACCCACAGGGTTCAAAGAGACTAGCCGGGGCGCTGCGGGTTCGGACCCCGGGAACTCAGGTCACGCTTAAGCCAGGGCGGAACCAACCGATCATTCCCAAGTGAACATGTGTGCAACCAAACCGGGACGCAGCTCTTGAACTCCAAACGCATTCTGGCAGCCAGCCCGCAGCGCAACCCAATGCCCAACCTGGGCCGAGGGCTGCTCCTGACTGTCCTGGGCCTGGCCATGTTCGTCCGGCTGGGCGAGCGAGCCTCCACCGCAGGTGAACCCAACCGATCCACCGGACGCTCCACCTCGGACGCCGCACGGGGAAGGACCACCGTCCAGGCACGTTCCACGAACGAGTCGGTCACTGATGCCACGGAGTATTTCCGTCAGGGACAGTTTGCCGAATCGACCCGGGATTATGCTCAGGCCATGAAGTTGTATCGAAAAGGCGCAAACCAGGGCCACGCGCCTTCCCAAAACAATCTCGGTTTTCTCTATCTTCGCGGTTTGGGCGGCACTCAAGATGCCGAGGAAGCCGTTAAATATTTCAAGGACGCGGCCCGACAGAACTATGCGGCGGCGCAGAACAACCTGGGAGTCTGCTATCGGGACGGCCTGGGGGTCAAAGCCGACCAGGCCAGTGCTGCGAAATGGTTCCTGCAAGCGGCGGAACAGGGAATGGCCGAAGCGCAGAATAATGTGGGAGTTCGCTTTTATCGGGGCCTCGGCATGCCCAAAAACACCGAAGTGGCCATCAAGTGGTTCACCAAAGCCGCCGACCAGGGACTGGGCACCGCGTGGGTCAACCTCGGCATCTGTTATGTCGAAGGACGCGGGTTCAGCAAGGACTTGACCAAGGCCTATGAATATTTTTGTAAAGCCGCCGAGTTGGGGGATGCGGACGGGCTGCTGAGCCTGGGTTTCGCGCACATGCAAGGCAAGGGCGTTTCCAAGGATCTGATCCGAGCCTATGTCTGTTTCGACACGGCGGTCACCTACGGCGACAGCTATGCTGCTCAGGCTCGGGGCAAACTCAAGACCATGATGACCGAGAAGCAGGTAGCAGAAGCTCACCGCCGCTCCTACGAAAACTCCAAGCGAAACTCCCCCTAGCAGCCACCACCGCCGACGGTGATGGCTGCTAGAAGGCACTGCGTGCCGGGACACGGCACCTTAAGGATACCTCCGCATAATAGACTTAAACCGAGGCCATGAACCTGGTAACAAGGGAGTGGGCGGAGCAGCGCTCTATGGACTGCGGTGGCACGACACCGCTTTTCCTTCGTCTCAGGTTAGCCCTCTCCAACGCACGCATTTACAATGGGCACACCAGCAGACACTCCGGCAAGCGTAGGAAAAGCGGAGACGTGTCTCCGGACAATGGAACTATAAGCCTCGTCGGACCGTTTCAAGGTCAACTCCATGGTGCCTTGTTCCTTCGCGTGAGGCTGTACCGCTCTGGACACTGAAGCGCGCGATCGGTTCGTGGAGGGGCCGCCGAAAAGAGGGCCATGGTTAAACCTGGCCCGCGCCCGGAAAGATGCGGGCTAGCAACCAAAAGTCACTAAGCCTCCCATCGCTGGAGCTGAACCTCAACCGTAGGCCTTACGCCCGGAGGAGGTTTGACCGCAGTAAACAAACCCCGCCAGAACCCCAAGCCATACCCCGTGTGGGTCAGCACCACCAAGGGAAGAGAGAGAAAACCAAGCACAAACCCGTGCGAGCAGGCCGACAGAATCCCCTGCCCCAACAGCGCCACCAGATACAGTCCCAACGGCACCAAGCCCAACCATCCCAGGAATGGCAAGAGAACGAGGTAGAGACAGAGCAAGGGTGGCGCAAAATTAGGCAGGGAGCCCAGGGTGGGATGCAACCGAAACTGCTCCGCCCGCCCGCGGCCATAGGTGAAGACCATCCGAGCGAATGCACGAATGGAGGAACGCGGCCGGCGGTGCACGACGAAGTCGGGATCATACAGCAAGGTAGCTCCCCGTCGCTGCATCGTATCCATCAGGGCGTTCTCCTCGTTCGGGTAGAGCAACTCGTCGAATCCTCCCGCGTCCAGAAAGGCGGATTTGTGACACAGGAGGTTGCAGAGGATCAGCTCCTTCTCGCCAGAAGCCCGCACCTTGCCGACGGACGCATAGCGCGCGCGGCTGGAAAAGAAGGCCAGGAAGGAGCTGAGAACCACGGCAAAGACCCGTTCCAACGTGGGGGCATCGGCCGGGCAGAGATTCGGGCCACCCACCATCTTAACGGCGGCATCCCGCTCCGCGTGGCTGAAGGCGCGCCGCAGATTGTCCGGACGCGGCAGGGCGTCATCATCGAGAAAGTAGATCCACTCACCGCGCGCCGAGCGGACGGCAACGTTTCGCTGCACCGAGGGTTGCTTGCCCCGAGCCACGATCCATTCCAGCCGGTCACGGGGATAGTCCAGAGCTCGGGCCGCCTGAAGGGCGAGCGGCTCCCCGTCACCCGGACGGGTAGGAATCACCACCGAGACCAGGGGAAGCGGGGCGCTCACGCCTTCTTGAGCTTAGCCCCCTGGGGCGTGTCTTCGATCACCCATCCGGCCGCCTTGATCGCATCGCGAAGCAGATCCGACTGCTTGAAGTCCCGAGCTTTCCGTGCGGCTTGCCGCTCCTCCAGCAAACGCACCACTTCGGGAGGTGCCGCCGCTTCCGCCGGGCGATTCAGCCCGAAGACCCGGTCCAGCCGCACCCAAGCGGCCAGCGCGCCCGCGGCCTGCGCGGGCGTCAACTCGCGATCCGCCAGCTTGCGATTCAGATCCCGAACCCAGACGAAAACCAGCCCCCAGGCGGCAGCTATATTCAGATCCTCATCCAGCGCGGCGGTGACCTCGTCGACAATGTTCGAGTCAGGTTCACTCACCGCCCCCGCCGCGAGCTGAGTCAGCTTGGCGACGCATTCATCCAGGCGTCCCAACGCCGCCCGCGCACCGTCCAACCCATCGAAGGAAAAGTTGAACGTCTCGCGATAGTGCGAGCTGAGCAGGACATAGCGAACCTCCCGACCGTTGTAACCCCGGCTCATCAGGTCGCGGAGTGTAAAGAAATTTCCCAGCGACTTCGCCATCTTCTTCCCCTCCACCAGGAGGTGAGCGCCATGCATCCAATACTTTACAAACCGGTGTCCGCCCTCTTGCAGCCCCGCCCCCTCGCTCTGCGCGATCTCGTCCTCATGATGCGGGAACATGAGGTCTTCTCCGCCCAGATGAAGGTCGAAGCTCGATCCGAGCAGCTTCATGCTCATGGCGCTGCACTCAATGTGCCAGCCCGGACGGCCCTCACCCCAGGGGCTGGGCCAAAACACATCCCCATCTTCAGGAACCCGCGACTTCCAGAGAGCGAAGTCGGCGACCGATTCTTTGGCGTATTCGTCCTGCTTGACCCGCTCTCCCGCCCGCATCTCCTCGAAGTTCAGATTCACCAACTGGCCATAGCAGCATCCTCCCTGGCGGTATTTGGAGATGCTGAAGTAAACCGATCCCTCCGCAATATAGGCATAACCCCGTTCCACCAGACGGGTGATCAACTGGACGATCTCCGGCACAAACTCTGTGGCGCGCGGCATCGTGGTGGGACGGAGGCAGCTCAGCCGGTCCAGATCTTCCAGAAAGGCCTGCTCGTAGCGCGCCGTGTAATCGCGAAGCTTCTCGCCGGACTCGCGGACCCGCTTGATGATCTTGTCCTCGACGTCGGTGATGTTCATCACATGATGCACCGCGAAGCCTCGAAACTCCAGGTAACGGCGCACCAGATCCGCAAACACAAACGTGCGAAAGTTGCCGATGTGCCCGTAGTCGTAAACCGTAGGGCCGCAGCAATACATCCCCACCCGTTTCCCCGCCGGATCCAGAGGAACAAAATCCTCCACGGACCGCGACAGGGTATTGAACACTCTTAAAGCCATGATCTTTATCTACCTAGTAAGAAGGGGGGAGCGTACGCCGGCAGGCCAGAAAGCCAAGAAAAACCTCTCGGGAGGGAGGATGGGGTAGTGACGAGTGACGAGTGACGAGTGATGAGTGGGGGGAAGGGTTGGTGCCGTACTCAAACCGTCACTCGTCACTCGTCACTCGTCACTCATCACTCATCACTCATCACTCATCACTCATCACTCATCACTCGTCACTCGTCACTCCTTCGCGTCTCCCTTCAATGCCTTGACGATGGTCACCAGATTGTGGCGGATCATTCCCTCGTAGGTTCCAACATCAAAACCGTTTTCAATGGTGCCGGAAGTGCCCATGGCGTCGGAGAAGAGTTCCCCGCCAATGGTAGCGCCCGAGTCCTTCTCGATCCTCCGCATGGCGGCGGGGGACACACTGCTTTCAACAAACACGGCGGCTACGCGATTGCTCTTCACAAAATCCACCAGCCTGGTCACATCGGCCAACCCGGCCTCGGTCACCGTGGAGATGCCTTGCAGGGCCACCACCTTGAAGCCATAGGCACGGCCAAAATAATTGAACGCGTCGTGGCTGGTGACCAAAATCCGGCGCTGCGGCGGAAGAACCGCCGCCCGTTCCAACGCCCAAGTGTGCAAGGCCGCGTATTGAACCCGAAGCTGCGCCGCCCGACGCTCATAATCCGCCGCTCCCGCGGGATCCACTTGAGTCAGCCCCTTCACCACGGTCTCGATGCAGCGGCTCCACAACGGAACATCGAACCAGACATGGGGATCGTAGGCTTCCTCCCCGCCCTGCCCCGTCTGGAGCAGTTGGGCGCGAGGAATCGAATCCGTCACCGCGAGCACCGGCCGATCCGCCTTGCTCACCCGGGCCAGCACCTCCTGGAGCTTTCCCTCCAAGTGCAGCCCGCTGTAAAAGATCACCTGCGCCATCTGCAACTTCCGAAGATCAGCGGCCGTCGCACGATACAAATGGGGGTCGACTCCAGGTCCCATCAAGCCCTGAACCTCCACCCGGTCTCCACCCACCGCCTTGACCATGTCCGTGACCATGGTGACGGTGGTCGCCACGCGGACGCTCGCCCCCCATGCCTCCATACCTCCCCACAGGCCACCCAGGACGACGGCCAGACACCCCGCCCAACGCCGCGCCCAGGCGCCCTTCCCCCAAGAGACACCCCCATCTGAACCCATGCCCCTCCGGGCAGATTCATGACTCACGCTGAATTGCATACCCTATGCATAGAGCCTCCCTTGTTCATGTCAACGAACAAAGTTAGGCTCACCTAATTAGTTCCCTCCAAAAAAAGGGTCGATGGCGGCGCGGACACCGGCTATTGGGAAGGAATGGCAACGCGCGAACAGCCCTTGAACCAGTCTCGTCAGACGCTCGCGAAGCGGATCCAACGGATCGTGAATGCGACGCCGGTGGACGATATTCATACGCACTTGTATGATCCGGCGTTCGGAGAACTACTGCTATGGGGCATCGATGACCTTCTGGTCTATCACTATCTGGTGGCTGAGACGTTCCGTTACCTGGAAGAGCCCTATGAGCACTTTTGGAAGCTCACCAAGGTGCAGCAGGCTGACCTGATCTGGGAACAGCTCTTCCTGCGTCACTCCCCCATCTCGGAGTCGTGCCGAGGCATCCTGACGATTCTGAACAGCTTCGGACTGGACGCCAACCGACGCGACCTGAACGCAATTCGTCGCTGGTTTGCCCAACAGCGCCCCGAGCGTCATGTCGATCGGGTTTTAGATTTGGCCGGAGTTCGAAGCGTGTGCATGACCAACTCCCCCTTCGACGAATTGGAGCGGCCGGTTTGGGAACGCGGGTTTAAGCGTCATCCCCGCTTCAAAGCCGCCCTGCGCATCGATCCGCTGCTCCTGGATTGGCGAACCGCCCGAAAACAGCTCAGCCAGTCGGGATACCGAGTCACGGCATCACTCTCCGTTCAGACGCTCTCCGAAGTGCGACGATTCCTCGCCGACTGGAGCGCCCGGATGGAGGCGGGGTTCGTCATGGTGTCGCTTCCGCCTGAGTTTACCTTTCCGGCGAACACCGAGGCCGCCCAGCTCATTGAGGGCGCGGTGCTGCCCCATTGTCGCGACACCGGACAGCCGTTTGCGGTGATGCCGGGAGTCAGGCGGGCGGTCAATCCGCAGCTCAGGATGGCTGGCGACGGCGTCGGGCTGACTCAGCTCGACTTCCTGCGCAACCTGTGCGCCGCCTACCCCGACAACCGGTTCGCAGTGACCGCGCTAGCCCGCGAAAACCAGCATGAATTGTGCGTTTTGGCTAGGAAGTTCAGAAACCTGCATCTGTTCGGATGTTGGTGGTTCACCAACACCCCTTCGCTCATTGGCGAGATGACACGGATGAGGGTGGAACTGCTCGGGCTCAGCTTCACCCCACAGCATTCGGACGCCCGGGTACTGGATCAGCTGATTTACAAATGGAAGCACTCTCGGCACGTGATCACCGAGGTATTGATCGAAAAATACGCGGACCTGGAGGCAACCGGCTGGAAAACGACCGATGACGAGCTGCGACGAGATATCGCGGGCCTCTTCGGCGGAGAATTCGGCCGCTTCTGCGCCCTCTAGCGGGCCGTGGGACTTGTCCTCACCCCGACTCCGTGTCGGGGTGAATTCTAGCAGGCCGACGCCAAGAAAGCCCTGGAAAGAAGGAATAGCTCGGGTGGGCACCCTGCAGAACGACATTCTAAGTCCGCCGGCCTGCTAGGAGGAAACCTTAAAATCCCCCTTTCACCCACTTGCCCCTTACCCTATTCTTACCTCCATGAGTTCCGCGCTCACCGACATCGCCGTGCAGCCTGATGCCCAGGGTCACTTTGGACCTTATGGGGGACGGTACGTTCCCGAGACCCTGATGCACCCGCTCCAGGAGCTGGAACGGCAGTACTTTAAGGCTCAGGCGGATCCAGAATTTCAGAAGGAGCTCGACTACTACCTCAAAGAGTTCTGCGGACGTCCGACCCCGCTCTACTTCGCGGAGCGGCTAACCCGCGAGCTGGGAGGCGCGAAGATCTATCTGAAGCGAGAGGACTTGCTGCACACCGGGGCTCACAAGATCAATAATGCCATTGGCCAAGTGCTTTTGGCCAAGCGCATGGGAAAGACCCGCATCATCGCGGAAACCGGCGCCGGGCAGCACGGGGTGGCCACCGCCACGGTGGCGGCGATGTTCGGGATGAAGTGCGTGATTTACATGGGAGCGGTGGATTGCGAACGCCAGGCCTTGAATGTGTACCGGATGAAAATGCTGGGAGCCGAGGTGGTTGCCGTGCATGCCGGACAAAAAACCCTCAAAGAAGCGGTGAGCGAAGCGATGCGCGACTGGGTGACACACGTTCGCCACACCCACTACATCCTGGGTACGGCCTATGGGGCTCATCCCTACCCGGTCATGGTAAGAAACTTCCATCGTGTGATCGGCGATGAAGCTCGGCGACAAATCTTGGAAAAGGAAAAGCGCCTGCCCGACTTGCTGATTGCCTGTGTCGGGGGTGGTTCCAACGCGATTGGCCTTTTCTACCCATTCCTCCAGGATGAGTCGGTTCGCATGTTGGGGGTGGAAGCCGGCGGTGAGGGAATTCTTCCGGAGAAGCATGCCGCCCGGTTCCAAGGCGGCTCTTTAGGCGTACTTCAAGGAACCCGAAGTTATATCCTCCAGGACGAATGGGGCCAGATCCAGCTGACCCACAGCGTGAGTGCCGGATTGGATTATGCCGCCGTCGGACCAGAGCACGCGTGGCTGCACGATCAAGGCCGCGTGGAATACACCTATGCCACCGACGCTCAGACCCTCGATGCGTTCATCAAGCTAGCTCGCTTGGAAGGCATCATTCCCGCACTGGAGAGCGCTCACGCGGTCGCTGCCTGTTTCGAGCGCGCGCCGCGGTTGCCCAAAGACGCTTTGGTGATCGTCAACTTGTCCGGCCGCGGGGACAAAGATGTGTCGCAGGTGGCAGCCAAGATCAAGCTCTAGCCTTAACCTCAAAACGCTTGAAGCGGATGCCGCCTTTGATCGTCTTTCTTAGACGGCAGGCGTGTCATTCCACGCTCGGTTGATGGCAAGATGAACTCAAATCAGGCAGCAGTCTCTCAGTATCTATCTCTCTCCCTCGCTTGGGTACTCTTGCTCACCCGCGCGGGAGGGGCCTTCGCCGCGTCGCCCGACGCCCACGCGGGCATCGAATTCTTCGAAAAGGAAATTCGGCCAATCCTCGTGGAGAACTGCTACGCCTGTCATAGCTCCCAGGCTGAAAAAGGCATCAAGGGCGGACTGAACCTGGAAACCTCAGCCGGACTGCGCAAAGGCGGCGAAAATGGACCGGCCATTGTGCCCGGGGATCCGGAACACAGCCTCCTCATCAAGGCCGTGCGCTACGGCGACGAACACCTCCAGATGCCACCGAAGGACAAAAAGCTCCCGGCTCCGCAAATCCAGAACCTGGAGGCCTGGGTCAAGATGGGGGCTCCGGATCCCCGAACGGGAGCGGTTCACAAGGCTAGCGCCGCGGTGGATCCCAAGTCTCACTGGGCGTTCAAACCCATCGTCTCGCCCCCAGTCCCCGCCGTCAAAAACCAGTCCCAGATCCAAACCGCAGTCGATGCTTTCCTGCTGGCACGCTTGGAGCCGAAGGGACTGAAGCTTTCTCCCCAGGCCGATCGCCGAACGCTCATCCGTCGCGCGTTCTTCGACCTGACCGGGCTTCCTCCGTCGCCAACCGAGGTCGAACGGTTTCTCAACGACAAGTCACCCGACGCCTTCCGCCGGGTCATCGACCAACTGCTGGATTCCCCCGCCTATGGAGAGCGCTGGTCTCGGTACTGGCTCGATATCGCCCGCTATGCGGACACGAAGGGTTATGTTTTCGAGGAGGAGCGCCGCTATCCGTACTCCTACACCTATCGCGATTACGTCATTCGGGCCTTCAATGAAGATCTGCCCTACGACCGCTTTCTGAAGGAGCAGCTGGCTGCAGACCAGCTCACTCCCGGCGAGGACAAACGCGCCTTGGCCGCCATGGGGTTCCTGACCCTGGGTCGACGTTTTCTGAATAACCAGGCCGACATCATCGATGACCGAATTGACGTAGTCATGCGTGGCATGATGGGCCTGACAGTGGGATGCGCGCGGTGCCACGACCACAAGTCGGATCCGATTTCGATCAAAGACTATTATTCGCTGTACGGCGTGTTCGCCAGCTCCCACGAGCCCGCCGAAAAGCCCCTGTTGGGTAAATCGGCCCTACCCAAAGAGTACCCCCAGTACGTGGAAGAGCGCAAAAAACGTCTGGATGAACGAGCCAAGTATCGGGAGGAGCAGGACGCCGAGGCTCTGCGCAAGGTCACCGCCCAGTTTGGTGACTACTTGCTGGTGGCGCGGGATGCCAGCAAGCTCAGCGACGGCGAGGCCAAGGAAAAGCTGGCCCGGGAACGCAAACTCGAGCCAGTCGTGGCCAACAAGTTTCGGGAGCGGTATGAAGCCTGGTCCAAGCAGCCGCCGGCGGCGTTGATCAGCTGGTTTGCTTTCAGCTCCTTATCCGACACCAATTTCGCCGAGGCGTCGAAGGCGCTGTTGGCCAACCAGCTTAAAGCATCACTAACTGGCCCCTCCTCCGACTATTGGATGACCAGCGCGCCGCCTAAAAGTTTGAGGGAGGTGGCCGACCGATACAATGAGTGCTTCAAGCGTTTGGCCGACGTGAAGGGCGCCACCAACTCAATAACTGGTTCACCCCTCCCCGAAGTTCAGGAGTTGCTGGCCTCGAAAGAGAATCCCCTGGTGCTGAATCCGGACGAGCTCCACCGGCTATTCCCGACCCCCGTGCAGCAGAAACTTCGCGCGCTTCAGCGGAAGATCGATGAGCTCGACGCAGTTCATGCCGGAGCTCCACCCCGGGCCATGGCGATGATGGACAACGACAAGCCGCATGAACCGGTGGTGTTTAAGCGGGGCAACCCAGGAAATCCGGGCGAGAAAGTGCCCCGGCAGTTCCTGGAGGTCCTGAGCGGTCCCGACCGACGGCCATTCCAGAAAGGCAGCGGCCGTCTCGAGATGGCCGAGGCCATCGCCAGCCCCGACAATCCGCTCACGGCTCGGGTGTGGGTGAACCGTGTGTGGAATTATCATTTCGGCACCCCATTGGCTCGAACTCCCAGCGACTTTGGTTTGCGATCCGATCCGCCCAGCCACCCAGAGCTGTTGGACTTTTTGGCATCCACGTTCATCAAAGAAGGCTGGTCGGTGAAAAAGCTGCATCGACTGCTGATGCTGTCCTCCGCCTATCAGCAATCGAGCGACGATCGTCCGCCAGCGGTCAAGGCGGACCCCGGAAACCAGCTCTACTGGAAGCAGAATCGGCGACGCCTGGATTTCGAGTCCATGCGCGACACACTGCTCGATCTCTCTGGAAAGTTGGACCGCAACGGAGGAGGGCAACCGGTGGATATCACCACCGAACCCTTCGCCACCAAGCGCACCGTCTATGGATTTGTGGAACGACAGAATCTGCCTGGACTGTTTAGGACTTTCGATTTCGCCAGCCCCGACACGAGCAGCTCCCAACGCTTCAGCACCACCGTTCCGCAGCAGGCGCTCTTTCTGATGAACAGCCCGTTCGTGGTCGACAAAGCTCGAGGGGTGGTGGAACGCGAGGACTTCAAGAAGGTGTCGGGCGAGGAGGCGCAAATCCGCCACCTGTACGCCCTGATCTATCAGCGCAGCCCGGAGCCGGAAGAGATCCGATGGGGTAAGGAGTTCTTAAAGCAGCCTGCGAGCGAACCGCCCCCGGAGATCCCAGCCTGGCAATACGGCTACGGCTCCATCGAACTCACCTCGGGCAAGCTGGAAAAATTCACCCCACTGCCTCATTTTAACAACTACTCCTGGCAAGGCGGCAAGGAACTGCCCGATTCCAAATTGGGCTGGGTGCTATTGAATGCCGAAGGCGGCCATCCCGGCAAGAATCCGGGGTTTGCCGCCGTGCGCCGGTGGACTGCGCCACGCGCCGGGACACTGCATTTCAAAGGCGAGCTGAACCACCCCAGCGAACAGGGTGACGGAGTCCGAGCCACCGTTCTCCTGAACGGCCAACGCAAACTGGGCGAATGGACGGCGTATCACTCCAGCACCAACACCATCCTGGAAAGGATCAAAGTCAAGGAAGGCGACACCATCGACTTTGTCACCGACGCCCGGGAGAATGAGAGCTTCGATTCCTTCCAGTGGATCCCACGCTTGAAATACACGGGGGCATCCAATTCCGATGCTAAGGAGCCCAGCCAACGGTCGCGATGGCAGGCCAAAGAGGACTTCGGCGGCCCTCTGCCTCCGAAGCAGAAGGGGCTCAGTGCGCTGGAGAAGTATGCCCAGGTGCTGCTCCTCGCCAACGAGACGTTCTTCGTGGACTAACAATTTGCTTTGCCGGGAGGACCCAGGTTGCCCATGCTGTGTCCATGTCGGGAATCATAGCTATCGTGGGACGGCCCAATGTGGGCAAATCAGCGCTCTTCAACCGTATTGCCGGGCGGCGGATCGCGATCGTGCATGATCAACCAGGGGTGACCCGCGACCGAATCACCGCCGAACTCGAATGGCAGGGAAACCCCTTCACCCTGATCGATACCGGCGGCATTGGGCTGCTCCGGGGGGAGACCTCGACTGACGTGATCGTCAAAGCCGCGGTGGATCAGGTGGACCTGGCCATCCAGTCCGCACACCTGATCATCATGGTGGTCAACGTGCGGGAGGGCGTGGTCCCGCTCGACGAGGAGGTCGCCCAACGCTTGCGACGTTGTGGCAAGCCCATCTTTGTGGCGGTCAATAAGACCGACGACTCCCGATCCGAAGCCGGCGCCGCGGAATTCTCCTCGCTGGGATTTGATCGTATTTTCGCCGTCAGCGCCATCCATGGCTTGGGCATTCCGGCACTGATGACGGAAGCCCTGAAATTGGTTCCAAAGGCGGAGGCCAGGGCTCCGCACGAACCAGAGGCGGCTCTCGAAGTAATCAAGCTGGCGATCGTTGGCCGGCCAAACGTTGGCAAGTCTTCCATCATCAACGCGCTCACCCGTTCCGAGCGCGTGATCGTTAGCCCCATTCCCGGCACCACCCGCGATTCAGTGGATGTGCCCTTCGAAGTCGACACCGATGGCGTGCGGCAGCGCTATGTGCTGATCGACACGGCCGGGATGCGCAAATCCCGTCGAGTGGACGATACGGTGGAGTTCTTCAGCGTGAAGCGCAGCGAGGATTCGATCGGACGCTGCGACATCGCCGTCATGGTGGTCGACGCCGAGTCCGGCATCCTCGAGCAAGACAAGAAAATTGCTGACAAGATCGTGGAGGAATCCAAAGCCTGCATCGTGGTGGTGAACAAGTGGGACTTGGTCGAAGAATCTGTGCGCAAGGCGCGCGAGGAGGAGATCGGGAGGCGGAATCGAAAGGATCGCAATGAGAAGACCGCCCCAACAGCGATGACGACTCTGGGCGAGTTCGGCGAGTGGGTTCAAAAGCGCCTCTTCTTCCTCGACTATGCCCCAGTCATCTTCACGTCCGCCCATTCTGGATTCAATCTCGAGCGGCTCCTGGAGGCAGTACGTTACGTGGCATCGCAATTGCGCCAGAACATCCCGACAGCCTTGCTTAATCGCACCCTCCAGGACGCGATTCAAAAACGTCAACCCATCAGCAGCACCGGCAATCTGCTCAAGTTCTTTTACGCCACCCAGGTTCGGACGACTCCCCCAACCTTCCTGCTGTTTGTCAATAAGGACGAGCTGTTCTCGCCCCAGTATAAAAAGTATCTTTGCGACATGCTCCGACAGTCCTTCGGCTATGAGGGCTGCCCGATCCTCCTGGTGCCGAAGCCGCGGCCCAAGACCATCGAGTCGATGCGCACCAATAAGCCGATGCACCGGATTGTCTCGCGCCCCAGATCCGCGGCCCGATCGGCCCGCGCTTCGCAGCGAAGCAGCGGGAAAGGCAGAGGCGCCTATGGTCAGCCTAAACCTTTTTCCAGCTCGGTGAAACCAGGCTCACCTCGCCCCACCTCGGGCCGCCCTCCATCGAGCCGTCCCCAAACTCAGAGCAAGGGCACAAAACCTCGGCCCAGCGGAACACGTCGAGGCCGCTAAATCCCTTGTTCATACGGAAGTTGAGCACCCCGATTCATAGCCGGTGGCATCGCTGCGCGATGCTCCGAGTTTTTGACGGGTCAGGGGGTGCCAGCACCCCCGTCTAATGTCTGTGAACCCTGCGGGTTCAAGCCACTGCCGCCCAGGTCAGAAGCTCCCGTATCCTTCCTTCAAGAAACTTTGCTTAAGCAAGTTCGTCGTCTGCCGAAGAGATGACTAGGAACTGCAGAATAGCCGCAGCCGCCTCTTGTAAACATGAGCCAAACTAAGGGATGAAAACTGATCGACCAGGACAGTCGATAACGGCGTCTCTGCCATGGCGAGGGCTCCGCACGACCCAGCCCGCCCGGCCTGGTTCTCGGCGCTCTTTAGAAGAATCACGTACCTGCGCATGGCCATAACGCAACGCGATTCCTACCTGCTGATCCTGGAGGACAACGACATCGTGTCGGGTCATCTTCGACGCTGGTTGAAAACCAACTATCCCGAACAAAAGGTCGTGGTAGCCCGGACCATCGCTGAAGCTCAACTGTTTATCTCCGAGCTGCCGGTGGACTTCTTCATCCTGGATATCATGCTTCCTGATGGGAATGGCATCGATTTTCTGTGCGATCTGCGCATGGTTCAATCGACTGCTCGCGTCATCGTCCAGACTGCCACACCGCTTCCCGAATACCGGGAACGCGCTTCCGGGCTTGGAATCATCCGGTTCATGGAGAAGCCGATCGATCTCAAGGAACTCGATCGGGAGATACAGCTTCACAAGAATCGAACGGACGAAGCCGTCAAGTGCGTTTCGGGGTCGGAACAACCAGCCGGAGTTGGAGTTCAAGCGGTGCTCGAAAGCTTGTCGCTGCTGGACATCGTTCAGCTAAAGTGTCTTTCCCGTTGCAGCTCCGCTTTGGAATTCACCAGGCCGGACGGAGACACCGGACGCATTTTCTTCAAGAACGGGACCATCGTCCACGCCGAAGTATCCGGCAAGGAGGGTGAGGCTGCTTTCGGAACCATTCTCAGCTGGCACCAAGGGAGAGTTCGAGAAATAAAGATTCCAGGGATGAGCCCTCCCGAAACTATTCAAAAGTGCTGGCAGATGCTCCTCCTCGAAGCAAGCCAAGCCATCGACGAAGGTCGCGTCGGCATCTGAGGGCAGGCCACAGCTTGAGGTCAAGCCTCCCTCGGCCGATCTCAGCGAGGCGAAGGATCCGGACTCGTGAGCCGCAGGATGAACCGGCATCCCACCCCAGACTTCTCCTCCAATTCCAAGGAAGCCGCCAAGTGATTGGCCAACTGCTTGCAGATGGCCAACCCAATGCCAGTGCCGCCTTCATGCGTCGAGGCACGCGGATGAAAGAGACGATCCGCCTCCTCCTTTCGAAATCCATCGCCGGAGTCCTGAACGCAGAACTCGCCTCCAGCCTTGGCCCCATCGAACTCCAGAAGCACGCCGGTGTCCGCCGGTGACGCCTGAATGGCGTTCCGTCCCAAGTTGACCAGAATCAGCACCACCAAGTTGGCAATTCGCCCAGGCAGCTCGCAGTCGTTTCGAATCTGAACCGCCAAGGCAACACGCTTGTCACTGGCTTGCGTGGAGAGTCGTTGCACCACCATGTTCGACATCTCGGTTAACGAGAGCGAGTAGTGCAACCCCGACTGCTCCTCCCGCAGCAACGTCACAATCTCCTGGATGGTGGCTTGCATCCGGCGAGCGGCCGAGACGGCGTCCGTCCAGTCCTCGGAGGTCGCAGAACCTGCGCCGTTGCGGACGCAGGACGCGAGGAATCCGTGGAGGCCGCTCAGTGGATTCTTCAGCTCGTGAATCAGGTGCGAGGTGACCGCACCTACAGCCGAGGTCTTGGCACTCATGACCAGCTCACGATTGACTTGAAGAAGATCCCTGGAGCGCTGTTCCAAGAGTCGAGCCGATTTCCGCAGCTGATGGAAGGAGAGACCGATCACCAACCCAAGCAAGCTGCCCCCGACACCGAAGTAAAGAAGGGCCTGCTGGGCAAGGTAGCGATCGAGCCTCTCAAACTCGGCGGCCATGCCGGTGCCATCAATTAGGAATTGCGCCACTCCCAGAAGCTGCGAGCCACCCGGCTCGTGCAACGGAATGTTCACCTCCAACACCGGAGCCCTTTCCTCGGCCGAGGGACGAGTCACGGGCGAGGTGAGCCACATGGCGGAAGGCGGCACGGAGGGATAAAACATGCAGGAAGGACGAAGGGACTGAAGTGTCTCCAGTTGTTCAGGCAGAAGAATATCCTCCTCCACATTAGCTGGAAAAGACTGAACGAAAAGTCCCGAAGCGTCGAAAAGCCGAGCGGCCAGAACGCCGCGGAGACGCGATGTCCGCAAGATGAGGGTGAGCTGGTTGGCCGGATCGGCGATGGAGGCAAACTCGGCGTCGTCCAGGTCGGAGTCGTACTGGGGCAGCAAGGTCACAGCGTGTAGGACCGTGCCGTCCCGAGTCAGAATCTGTTCCCGGATCCGAGCTCGGAGCTGATGTCGAACCAGGGCTATCGATCCCCCCAGGATTGCCAGAGCGCTCAGAATGACGAGCGCAGGCAGCCAGGGGGAGGTCCTCCAGGCCGAGGGTGCCGCACCTAGATCCGGAACTGTTGAGTCTGTTGCAGTCATTCAAAAATCCAACGCCACGCCGCCTTGGATCGTGTTGGCACCGTACGCCTCCAACTGGTCATTGGCCACCGCGCCGTCCCAATTATACTCCAACATCAGCTTGACTAGCCTGCCCAGCCTCCGCTCCACGCGAAGCCCCAAGACCAGATCCGAGCGCCGACGGCTCTCCTCCCCACCCGTCACGAGCCGCTGTCGGGGAAATTCGTAGTGCGCGACCCCCGCCTCCATCCGAACGCTCCAGTGAGATGCCTGATACTCCAACTGCTCGGTGAGGGCGGCTCTCCAGTAGCTGAAGTAGCCAGACCCATTGTCAAAAGAGGCCAAGCCGCTCAGCTTGGTGGTCGTCCGCCACCGACGTCGTTGATCCCAGTAGTGACGCAGCGCCCAGGAGACATCGTGGCGGAGGTAACGAAGCTCGGTCTCCAGCTGTTCTCGACCGGACAAGTCGACGACCCCTCGACGATCATACCGCCGCAGCCTGAGGGAATAATCGGCGTGCCAGTCCGACTTGTGTCCATAGGGATGATGGTAGCCCAGCGCTCCACCGAACTCGCTGTAGGCATCGAATCCCCCGGAGAGCCAGGTTCTGGAAGCCAACGGGTTGAACTGCAGCCAATCGCCCGAGTCCCACTTCCGACGAAGTCCAGTTAGTCCGCCCACCGAGCCGCCTCTGAGTTGAGCCCCGAGCGGCACTGACTCGACATAGGTCAGGTCCACCGCCACATCAAAGTAACTGAGATCCAAGTCCGTCACCCAAGCCCAAGCTGCTCCCAAATCGTGAAGGTATCGAGCCCGACTGAAGGCCCAGTCCTCATGGTCGACGCGCCGATCGGACCAGTATCTGCGATCCACGGCATTCACAACCCACTGAAACTCCCGTCCATCGTCGATCGGACGGCGCCAGAGCGTGAAATCCCCTGTGATCGAGACGAAACCGCTGGGCTCGCGATCGGCGTGGGAGAGGAGCAGGTTGTCCTTGAAGCCTGCCCCGACGCCCACGGTGTAAAAAGGGTTCCAAACCGGGAGGAGCAAGGAGAAATCCGGGGAGGCATTCGTTGGAGACCGGGGATCCGATCGAAGAACGGCCGGGAACGAGATCAGCAGTGACCAGAGAAGCAGGCGGAGAATACTCTTCGAGAGCTGGAAGCAACCGGCCACATCCTGGGCGGCAGGAGCACGATTCCAGGTGGGGCTGAGCAGGGCTGGCGACATCCGGACCAAGGGCCTATTTCAGCCGCCGGTCGGGCTTGGTGTCCAGCGCGGGTTTGTTACCCTTCAGGGCTTCGAACTGTGGGAGTTCCGTCTTGAGGTCGGCGATGCGACTGCGGGCTTCGCGGCGGAACTGCAGGGATTGCTCCAGCCACTGTTCGCGGAGCCCCTTGAGCTGATCGCGCACCGCCTTCCGCTGATCCTCGCCCGCCCCCTTCAACTGCTGCGTGAGCTCCTTCTGGCGCTTGAGGTAGGCGTCCCGAGCAGATTCAAACTTGAGCAGTTGCGCTCGAATCTCCGCCGATACGGGCTGTTGCTCGCCTCGGCTGGGGCGAACAGCGCTGGGAATCAAGGAGTCTCCGGGCTGCAGCACCGAGCCGTTCTGAAACTCAACGACTCGGCCAGCCCCGGCCGTTATGGGTGCCACAACCACCCCAGCACCACCCGCCGGGGTTTCCGTAGGTTTGTCCTGGGCCCACAGCACGGTAGCCGAGAAACACCCCAGGAGCGCCAGCCAGGCGCCCCTCAACATCGAGGAGTTTCGGCTAAACGCTTGAGTTCGAGGTTTCATGGGCGAGGCCGCGGACATTCTGTCTTTGTTAGCCGCAACCTAACACCTTCTTACGCAGTTGTCATGCCAGGAGTTTTGCCTAGGGGGGTATGTCAAAAAGTCGCCCAATCAGGCCCACAATCAGAGATAGATTGCTCTCCTCCAAGCTCGCTCTGGGTGAATACTCCCAAGCGACTACCAACCGCGAAACCGGGTGGGAATTATCCCCCAGGCTAACCAGCGCAACCACGTGCCAGAGTAAGTAGGGCCGGGAAGGACCGATCTGATCTGATCTGATCAGGTCAACTGAGGGGCGGCTCGGACGAACCGTCGATCCGCCCGTCCGCCAGCTGATACACGCGCGGAGCTCGGCGGGCAATCGCTGCGTCGTGGGTGGCCATGATCAGCGTGCTGCGCTGCTCCGACTGGAGCTGGACCAGCAGGTCGATGATCCCCTGCCCGGTTTGGGAGTCCAGATTCCCGGTCGGCTCATCCGCTAGCAACAGCACCGGCTGGTTGATGAGCGCACGAGCGATCGCCACCCGCTGCTGCTCGCCGCCGGAGAGCTCGTAGGGTCGATGCTCCATGCGTTCAGCGAGCCCCACACGCCGAAGGAGTTCCCGGCCACGCTCCTCCACGCCGGCGGGCAGCCGCCGTCCGATTCTGGCGGGCAGGCATACATTCTCCAAGGCATCCAACTCGGGCAGCAGATGATAGGCCTGAAAGACAAACCCCACCTGCTGGTTTCGAATGCGTGCCAGGTCCGCCGCCGAGGCGGCGGCCAGCTCGCGTCCATCCAATTGGATGCTTCCTTGATCGGCAGTGTCCAAGGCGCCCAGCAGATGAAGCAGCGTGCTTTTGCCGGCCCCCGAGGAGCCACGCAAGGCCACGAAGTCGCCGTGGAAGGCCTCCAGGCTGATCCCACGCAAGACCTGGATCTCCCGCTTGCCCATCCGATAGGACTTCACAAGGTCGCGCGCGCGGATTACCGGCTGGCGATCACTCATGACGCAACGCCTCCACCGGTTTAAGACGCCCCGCGCTCCAGGCAGGAATAGCCCCCGCCAAGGTGCAGATGATCAAAGAGCCGCCACAAATCATCACCAGGTCACTCATGACCAGTTCCGACGGCAAATCGTAAAGTTTGTAGATCGAAGCCGTCAGGAGATTCCGTCCGGCTAGCTCGCTCAAGAATTCGAGAAACTCGTTGCGGTAGCGAAGCGTGAGCAGGCCCAAAACCAGGCCGGTGGATACCCCAATCACTCCCACCACGATGCCCTGGCTCAGGAAAATCCACACCACTTGGCTGCGCGTGGCCCCGAGGGCCTTCAGCACCCCCACTTCGCGGGTCTTCTGAACGACAAAGGTAATCAGCGAACTCGTGATGCCAAAGGCGGCGACTAGCACAATAAAGAACAGGAGGAAGAAGATCATGTTCTTCTCCAGAACCAAGGTGCTGAACAGCTCAGAATACCGTTCCATCCAGGTCACCACTCGAAAGTCGGGTCCGAAGGTGGACTGCAGATACTCCTTCACAGCGGGGGCTTGGAAAGGATCGTGAAGCACCACATTGATTCCATGCACCGAGTTGCCCAATTCATAAAAGTCCTGGGCTGTCTCTAACGAGGTGACGACAAACATCGCGTTGAAGTCCGCGAAGCCCACATTGAAAATCCCGCGAACGGTGAGCTCCTCGGGGGTGATCACCTCGTCTTTTTTTTCCCGCGCAATGCGCTCCAGCCGATCGATGTTGGCCGGTGAATAGACCGAGAAACGATCGCCCACTTTGAGATGGAGGTTGGCCGCCAAATCCTGTCCGAGCAAGGCCCCGCGGCCTTCCACATCGTAGGCCCCCTCCACGATGTGACTGGGAACAAGACTCACTTGGGGCTCCAACCCAGGATGCACCCCGCGCAGGACCGGCGTATCGTTGAGTGTTTCACCCGAAGGCAACGTCACACGAGCCAGGACCTTGCCGATCACCGACGGCGCTGCGGCTTTTACCTGGGGCACGTTAGTGACCAAGGACAGCAGCATCGGCCACTCCGTCATGGTGTCGATGCTGCGGGACTTCATGATCTCCATGTGGGCATTAAACCCCAGGATCTTGTTCCTCCATTCCCGATCGAAACCGCTCATGACGGCGATCACCACGATCAGCACCGCCACCCCCAACATCACTCCCAAAATGGAGATCAGGGTTATTATGGAAACCGAGGTGCGCTTGGGCCGCAGGTAACGCAGCGCCAAAAACAACTCGAAGGGGAGTCGAGACATAAAGCCAACGTCAGCCCAGCCCGCTCAGGTTCGCCTGTGGCTTCATGGAAAAGTCACTCCACTCGGGCTAGACCGGATCCCTTGACCACTTCTCCCACGATCCAGGCACGGTGTTTGCCTGCTTTGATCGCGCGCAGAACGGCATCCGCCTGATCGGCAGGCACCACTACCGTCATTCCGATCCCCATGTTAAAGACCTGATACAGCTCAGCCTCCGGCACCCGGCCACGCTCCAAAATGAGCTGGAATATGGGCAGCATTTCCCAAGACCCTCGGCGAATAACCACATCGCAGGTTTTTGGCAGCACGCGAGGGATGTTATCCACGAAGCCCCCTCCGGTGATATGCGCCAGCCCGCGGATGATGTTACCCTTCCCCGGACGATTGAAGCGCTTGACGAGAGTCTGAACCAAAGGGCCGTAGGAGACATGCACCTTGAGCAGCTCGTCCCCGAGGGTGCCCTTGAATTCAGGCACACGGGTCGTCGGCTTCATCTTCAGAGTTTCAAAGAAAATCTTGCGCGCCAGCGAATAGCCATTCGTGTGCAGCCCACTCGCCTCGATCCCGATCACGACATCCCCACGCTTGATCTGCTTGGCTCCATCCAACATGCGAGACTTTTCCACCACCCCGACGATCGTCCCGCTGAGGTCGTACTCGCCGGCCTGGTAGAATCCGGGCATTTGAGCCGTCTCCCCTCCCACCAGGGCACAGTTGTTTTCCGAACAGGCCTTGGCGAACCCCTTGAGGATCTCCTTGAAGACATGGGGCTCCAGCTTCCCAGTGCCCAGATAGTCCAGGAAGAACAAGGGCTCGGCGCCCAGGACCGCGATGTCGTTGACGCAATGGTTGACCAGGTCCTGCCCAATGGTGTCGTGGCGATCCATGGCAAACGCCAGTTTGAGCTTGGTCCCTACCCCATCGACGCTCGAGACCAGCACCGGCTGGCGATACTTCTTTACGTCGAGTGCAAAGAGGCCTCCGAATCCCCCCACTTTACCCAGGACCTCACGTCGGTGAGTCGAGGCAAGTAGTTGGGGGAGAGTCGCCTTAACACGATTCCCTAAATCAATATCAACACCAGCGGCTGCGTAAGCTTTTTGCTTCATGGAAATATCTACTGCGAACGGCCGGCGAAGTATTGGAAGCCGCCCCCCGACTGTCGAGAAGAATTGGGAGAGCGGGAGGTGGGTCTCCCGCTGGGGGAGAGGTCGATAAATTCGGGACGAGGCTCGATCCCGTGTACGGAGTTCCCACTTCAGTGGGGGCGGCGTGCGTTCAGCGGTTAAGGCAGGAACTCGCAACCCATGCCCGTAAGCCAACAAAACTGGCCAGAACCTGAGTTTCTGCCCGCGGAACACACAGAACACACGGATGAGACCCAAGCCGACTGACAGCCTGGTCAGAACAAACTCGCCTCACCGGAATCCGGGTCCCATCCGTGTGATCCGCGTGATCCGTGGGCCAATTCACCTGGTTCCCGCTTCTCGGTTCAGGGGCAGTTGCGATCCACTCTCGCTGCCCGATCCGCTTGAAAGCGGAACTCCATACAAAGGAGGGTGGAGACGAGCGCGAACTAGTCCTCACCCTTCCCTACCTTAGCCAAAGAGCGCTTCTGATAGGGGGAATGCAGATTGAAATAGATACCACAGAGGGGGCGCTCGTTCTCGGTCTGACTCAGGATGATGGTCACCTGCTTGTCGAGCGCGATTCCATGTCGCAGTGTCGGTCCCCGGTTGTCGTAGGCCTTGATCGCCTTCTCCATCAGTGAATACAGCGAGGCTTCACACTCGTCAGGGGTTTTGTTGAGACAGACGATGAACTTGTCGTAGGCCTTGAGGGCTTCATCGATTTCAGATTTGAAAAGTTCCGCGGTCACGGCAGTCAATCTCGGGTCTGTTCTCAGTCAGTTTTTGAGTTTCTAGGGAGGCGTTGTTGCGAACCCCAGTTGCACAAAGAATGGATCGACGTTTTCATCAGGCGCTTGAGTTCGATCTTGCAGCAAAGAGTCTCAGTCCACCTCGACCCGCGCTTGAGCATAGCTCCGCTCCCCAAACAAGGCCGTCCCCACGCGAACCAGGGTCGACCCCTCCTCGATGGCGATCTCAAAGTCATTGCTCATGCCCATGCTCAAGGTCGGCAAGGGTGCTCCCAATACCTGCTCACAACGTTCCTTGACCTCACGCAGCTTGCGAAAAGCAGGCCGCACCCGCTCCGGAGTAGGCGTCCAGGGAGCGATCGCCATCAAACCGTAAATCTCCAGGCGAGGGAAGGCATTGATGGCGGCAATCTCGGCCACCGCCGCGCCGGGAGTGTAACCAAACTTGGTGGATTCCCCCGCCACATTCACCTCGAGCAAAATCTTAACTGTCTTCGCAGATCGATCCGCAGCCTTTTGAATCTCTTCGGCCAGCCGCAAGCTATCCACGCTTTGAATCATCCCAAAGAGATGAACCGCATCGCGAACCTTGTTGGTCTGCAGGTGCCCAATCATGTGCCATCGCGCCGCGCCTGGACTCAGGGGAATCTTGATCTTCGCCTCCTGGATCTTGCTCTCGCCAAAATCCAGCTGCCCGCATCGAACGGCTTCGGCAATGCTTTCCGCTGGATGGCCCTTGCTGACCGCCAGCAAGGTCACGGACGACTCCTCACGCCCCGCCCGAAGGCAGGCCGCAGCTATCTTTTGCCGAATGGAATGGAGCTTATCCGCGAAATCCATGGGCCAAGGATAGGCCAAGGTTCCCAGATGACAAGCCCTCCGACACCGGCAGTTCGCCCATGACCATGGCCGGCTCACCAAACCTCAGCTCGACCTTCCACCCGAGGATCATGCTCCGCTGTAAATCCCATCTCTCCGAGCCCGATGGCTTGGCAAGCGCCCAGCGAATCGACCAGCTGAACCACATGTCCCATGGCTTTTAGTTGTTCGACCACTGCCGGACCGGCACCGCGCTCCAACTGCAAGCGGTCCGGGCTCCACTGATGGTGGAAACGAACGGCCTTGAGCGAATCCTGGACTGGGAGGCCGAAATCAATGACCCCCAAAATGGCCAGCACGGCTTGACTGATGATCGTAGGACCGCCGGCCGCCCCCACGGAAAGAATCGGCTGACCGTTCTTCATAACGAGTGTTGGACTCATGCTCGAAAGCGGGCGCTTCCGGGCCGCAACCGCATTGGCCTCGCCTCCAACCAACCCAAAGAAATTCTTTTCCCCCGGAGCGGCCACGAAGTCATCCATCTGGTTGTTGAGGAATATCCCCGTCCCCGGGACGACGAGCTTGGCGCCAAAGGAGGTGTTGATGGTCGCGGTTAAGGCCACCCAATTTCCTTCTGCATCCGCAGTCGCAAGATGCGTGGTGTGCCGGCTAAACAGGTTGTCCGATGCCCGAGGAGGCGTGCCATGCCCCTCCACGACAGTCGTCCGATCCATCCGGACCCGACGAGCCAGAGCGGCAGCATATCCCTTGTCAATCAACCCCCGAGGCACCTTGGCGAAGTCCGGGTCTCCCAGCCAAAATGCGCGATCGGCAAAGGCCAATTTCATCGCTTCAGCGACCGCATGAATCCACTCCGCTGACTCGCGGGGTTTGCCCCGCAGATCCAGGTGCTCGAGGATGTTCAGAATCTGGCCGACATGAACGCCACCGGAGCTCGGCGGCGGAAAACCAACAATCTCATATCCGCGATAGGTGGTCCGCAGGGGTTCTCTCGACTTCAGGCGATAGCCTGCCAAGTCCTGGGCGGTCAGAATCCCCCCGTGCTCCGCCATCCAGACGTCAACCCGACGTGCATAGTCTCCGCGATAAAACCAGCGAGATCCCTGGCTGCCGATCTGCCGGTAGCTGTGGGCGAGATCAGGCTGACGAAGCCACTCCAGCGCCTGGATCGGCTCCCCCGAAGAACGAAGCAAAATGTCACGGCTTCCCGGATCCGCCTGAATATCGCCCAGAACATCGCGCAGACGGAGGGCATAAGATCGCTGAACCGTAAAGCCCTTCTCGGCCACCTCGGCCGCGGCTTCTAGGTGCTTGGAGAAAGGAAGTCGGCCATACTGGCGAACCGCTCGATCATACACCGCCAACGCCCCAGGCACTCCTACCGCCAAGGGGCCGGTCTGACTGAGCTGAGGGACTGCTTTGCCATCCTTGAGAAACAAGTCTCGATGAGCACGCTGAGGAGCGGTCTCCCGGCCGTCCAGAGCCACCACCCGGCCTCGGGCAGTCCGAAGCAGCAGAAAGCACCCACCGCCAATACCCGAGTTATGCCCGTCCACCACACCCAGAGTGAGCGCTGCCGCCACCGCGCCATCCACCGCATTCCCCCCTTCCCTCATGATCCGCTGGGCCACCGCCGTGGCCACCGGATGAACCGTGGCAATCGCGCCAACGCGGGCTCCCGCCCCACCGGACTGGTCGGCGCTGGCTGCGTCGGCCGAACCCTGGAACACCAGCAGCAGCGCGACCGTCAGAGCGAAACACCCAACTCCACCAGCGTGTGAGCGAGAAGGTTTCATTCCAGGGGAATAAACTCTCGCTGACGACGAGTGAACCGGCAGGTTTGTCGATATCCCGCTCCCAAGGCTAAGTCGCGAGCCCGATTAAAGTCCGCCCCCACCTCCGTAGGCGCGTGGGCGTCGGATCCGAACGTGATCGGAACTCCGGCCTCCGCCGCCAGCTTCACAAACGCAGGGCTGGGATAGATCTCTTGGCAATCCTTGCGCAAACCAGCGGTGTTAAGCTCGATGGCGATGTCGTGCCGTTTCACCGCTTCGAGAAAGCTTCGAAACAAAGGGGTGCAATCCTGGGTTGGCCGGAAACAGAACTTCTTGGGTAAGTCGGCATGCCCAATGATTTCAAACAGACCGGATTTGGCGGCCATCGTGAGTCGCTCAAAATACAGCGACCAAACCTCCCACGGATCTCGCTTCTTCCACTCGTGAAGCTTCTTGGGATTATCGATGTCCCACGAGTCGGACACATAGTGAACAGAGCCAATGAAGTAGTCCCAGGGATAGCGGTTCGCCAACTGCCTGATCCAGTCCTCATGCCCGGGTAGGTAGTCAACTTCCAGCCCAATCTTGATCTTCAGTTGAGGGAACTCCTTCTGGGCACGTTCCACGCTCAGCAGGTAGCGATCAAAATCGCGTTCGAGCAGCCGCCAGTCGTCAAAATCATCCCTGGGCATGGGACTGTGCTCAGAAAACCCAATCTCGCTCAGGCCGACGGAGAGCGCATGTTTCGCGAGCTCCACCGGTTCGCCAACGGCATGGTGGCAAAGCGGTGTATGCATGTGATAGTCAGCTGGCCAATTCATAACGGGCATACTGTGCCGGGAACCCCGCGCTGCTGCCAGCGGATTTTCGGAGCCCCGCCACGGAAGCGCGCGTCGATACGGGGTAGGGAGAGACTTGATCGAAGATCGATCCGATCAAGCTTATAGTTCCGTTTTCCGTCGAGCCCTGATGAGCCCTCTGTCGTCGAAGCTGATGGAAGCTGCGTCGTGGAGAGCCAACTCGGCGACGATCCCCTCTCGGCCCTAGCGGCGTTGCCCCTTTGTTGTCCCGAACCTGGGGCATTCATGGGCTCGAGCGGAGTTTCGCCCTACCCCATCTTACCTGGCACCAACCACGCGCAACGATGCGGTGAGAAGGCCAAAGAAAGCACCCGGCCTCCACTCTCACCAAAACCAGTTGAGAATTCTTGGCCTGACAACAGATCCACCCAGGCGTGGGCCACGGCTCCAAAAGTCTCCGGCAGCCGGAACACACACTGTGCCTCATGGTTCGCGAGGTTGGCTACCACCAGAAACGGGCTGGCCCCTCCCCGACGCCCCATCCAGCCCACGAACCCATCATGACTTGGGTTTCCCGGCCAAGCCGGCTGGGGCACCAGCAATTGCGGAACCTCCACCCAATCGCCAAGCTCACGCACTGAGCGACTCAGAAAGTGATAGGACTGGCGCAGGGATCCATCGATGGGCTCCACCCGCCTGCGAAGCGTGCGAATATCAGCCCGCCCGCGCAGTCCGTCCCATTGACCTTCATGAACCAGCCGAAGCCCAGGCAACGCCAGCAGCAAGGCAGCCCATGAGCGGTGCTCCATCTGGGACGCCAAGGACGCAACCCTAACCTCATCGTGGTTCTCCAGGAAACGCGCTCCGCGGCTCCAGAGTGCCGCCGTTGACTGCGAGAGATGAGCGCGGAGGTCTGCGGGTCGACGCGCAATCAAATGATCATAAAATCGCTTGTCGTAGGCGTAATCGAAGCCTTGGTCCAGCAGGGTTGGCTCCAGATCCCAATACGCTTCGGCCAGGGTCAGGAACCGCGGATGTCGGCTCTTGATCGCCGCGATCGCATGGGACCAGAAGCTTCCCTCGGCTCGCCCGCCGGAAGCGGCAGGCCAGGCTTCCCACTGTTTTTCGAAGACCTCCGGGAGAAGGAGCATCGCCATGTCTGCACGTATCCCGTCGCATCGCTCTGCCACGGCGAACAGCTCCCGCAACATCGCTTCGTGAACCGCCTGCAACCGCCAGTCCAGCTGAGCCGTGTCAGTCCAGGCCGGGAAGAACGGATCCTTGCCATGAGCGATCCAGCGCTGCCGCGCTCCCGAGCCCGTGCGAAACGTCTCCGCCCGGCGAGATGCCGAGCCAACGAACCATTCCGGGTGCTCGCGCACCCAGGGGTGATCCAGAGCGAGATGGTTGGGAACAAAATCCAGGATCAACCCGAGCCCCCGGGATCGCAGGGCAGCGCGAAGCTGGTCCAACGCCTCATCGCCTCCCAGTCCGGCATCGGGGTGATAGCCCGCCACGGCATAAGGGGATCCACAAACCTCATCCACAGGGTCCTGGGCAGAATGGCCTGGCAACCGTCCTGACTGCGCCAGCTGGACCGCGTGCTGGCGGGCCTGGACCCCGATGGGCCAAACCCCCATGGGCCAGACATGCGTGACCCCCTGTCGGGCCCAAGCATCCAGGGCCTCGAATGGCAGGTCCGCGAGAGTCGCTGGCCGCCCCAACTCTCGGCTGAGCCGGTGGAGCCAAGGTCGGACTTGGATCTGATAGACTAAAGGCGAGCGCACCCGGAACTAGGTGTTGAGCACTTTCAACGCCTGCCGCGCCCGGTCCACCCGCAGCACCAGCAAGCCCTTCTTGGCATTCGGAAGCGTGGCAAAGTACGCGTATTCGATGTTGATCTTGGATTTCGCGAGGCGATCGGAGATGGTCACCAACGAGCCCGGACGATTGTCCCCCTCGATCATCAGAATCTCATCGGCCACGACCAACGTGCCCCGCTCCTCGAACAGCAAGGTGGCACGACGCGGATCGCTGACGACCATCCGAATCACGATGTGATCCACCGTGTCACTCGTCGCCATGGCGTAGATGTTGATTTTCTCCGCCGCCAAGGCCTCGCAAACCCTGGCCAACATGCCGGGCCGGTTATCGAGGAACACCGCGAGCTGGGTGCTGAGTTGGATCATAAGTGTCAAGAGATCGATTCGCCAAGGTTGTCCATGTCCCTCGGCAACTATCTCCCAGCGCGGGATGCTTGAGCAATGCTAAAGCGCCATTTGGCATTTCCTGGGAATGTGGTAGACTAACGCGATGTTCAACCCCGTCCGAACCCGGAGACGCGTCCGAGCCATGCTAGGCCTCGGCCTCGCCACCGCCGCCTTGACCTGGGGGAACATCATTTTCGCCGTCACTGCCGACACCGGGGCCGGTAAACTCTACTGGATCACTGTCGTCGTTCTTTGCTTGTGGGCGGTAGGTTCGGCCGTGCAGGAGGTGGCAGTGACCATTCTCTGGATGAAAATCCGACGAGCCCGTGCGCTGTGGTTTCTCGAGCGGCCCGATCCCGATGGATCGCCCAGCCCGGAGGAATCGCCGAGCGAAGATCCGCACCTGATCTTTTGACTCACCAACGCCAGATCCGCTAAGGTGACCCCGACACCCTCGTCGGGACCTTATGCGTAATCTACATCTGCCCACGATCACCACCCTTCTGGCAGGGCTGTTGGTCGGGCTGGGACTCTACCCCCTTCCGGGCTCGCCCCTGGTCATCTCGGAGATCCTCACTCAAAACAGCGACGGACTCACTGATGAGGATGGCGCTCACGCCGAGTGGATCGAGATCTACAACGCCAGTGCCAACTCTCAGGATCTGCTGGGCTGGAGCCTGACCACCGCTCATGAACTAACACCCCGCTGGACCTTTCCCGCGACCAACCTTTCCTCGGGCGGGTATCTGGTTCTCTACGCTTCAGGTAAAAACCGGAGCCGGCCAGGAGGCCCGCTCCACACCAGCTTCTCGCTGCTCACGGATGACGGCTACCTGGCTTTGCTTCGACCGGACGGTTCGATCGCATCCGAACTCGCCTACCCGCGTCAGCGAAAGAACATCAGCTTCGGGGTCGGACGATCCGCCGCCGCCTCGCGGCTGATAGGCCCGTTGGATGAGGCCAAGGCCTGGGTTCCCAGCTCCCCGGCACTGCCGGAGAACTGGACCGGAGGGAGCGAGCCGTTCGCGGAAGAGAACTGGACTCCGGTCCGATGGGGGATAGGCTTCGACCTGAGTCCAGCCGGTTCGGACGGATTGCTGGCTTACTGGGACTTCAACCAGAACACCAATGCCACTCTGGCACTGGATCAAGGCGGTCAACAACATCATGGATCGCTCCAGGCGGGAGCGGTTTACACTCCCGATCGGGGTGGGCGGACGGGGCGTATCGGGGACCGAGCCGTCCAATTCGGAGCACCGGGAAGCAACGCTCGCATCGTGGTTACCGACGCCGCAAAAGGATGGTTCGACGCTGCCAAAGCAAAGGACGCGGTCACCTTTAGTTTCTGGATCTACGGCAGCGCCGCTCAACCCGCCAACAGCAGCGCCTTCTGGGCAGCGGGAGGAGTTGCCGGGAGCGGAACACGAAGCGCACAAGCTCACGTGCCTTGGAGCGATGGCGTGATCTATTGGGACACCGGCGGCACGGACTCAACGCTCCATCGAGTCTTCGTCGCTGAGCCCGACAGCACGCGCTACAAAGGCCGATGGAATCATTACGTGTTCCTGAAGGACCGGGCCCGGAAGGAAATCTGGCAGAACGGCCGGCTCATTCTATCGGGAACCAGCACGGCGCCCCTGGCGACCATTCGCAGCTTCTACCTCGGCTCGGGACCGGAGGGGCTCTACAACTACTCTGGCGTCCTGGATGACTTCGCCATCTGGAGCCGCGGTCTGCTGCCTGAGGAGATCTCCGCACTGAGCCAAGGAGCACTCCCAACGACCATCGGTCGAGCCCGCTCCCGCATCGTGACGGATGTGGCGAGTCTGATGCGCGGCATCAATGCATCCGTTTACGTCCGTTCCCAGTTCGCCCTTTCCTCGGCCAACCTTCCTTCCTGGCTGACGCTGCAAATGTCCTATGCGGATGGATTCATCGCCTACCTGAACGGAACCCCCGTGGCGCGGCGCTTTGCGCCCGAAACCATCGCCTTTGACTCCACAGCCACCACCGAGTCTCCCAACGGTGGCGCTTTCGCCACCGAAGCCATCGATCTATCGCCCTTTGCGGGTGCTCTGCACGTCGGCACCAATGTTTTAGCCATCCAGGGTTTAAATGGTTCGGCCACGGACGAGGAGTTTCTCCTCGAGCCGACTCTGCTCGGAGGTAAAACCACGGAGCGGACCTACTTCCCGGGGCCCTCTCCGGGACAGCCGAATGGACCAGGCCACACTGGACTACTTCCCAAGATCGAGTTCAGCCACCAACGCGGTCTCTATGCGGAGCCGTTCACCCTGCAAGTCTGGGTGCCTGAGCCCGGTGCTAGGCTCCGCTACACCCTGGACGGAAGCGAACCAACGGCCAGCAACGGCCTGCTTGCTCAAGGAACCAATGCGACGCTGCGCATCGACCGGACCACCGTGTTGCGAATGGTTGCCGACAAGGAAGGATATCTGGCCGCTCCACCGATCACTCACAGCTATCTGTTTCCTGATCAAGTGGCCAGCCAACGTCGTCCCGCATTCGTCGGCTCGGCCTGGCCGGGAGGCCATCCCACGGACTTTGAGATCGACCCCCGGGTCGTAAGCAGCGCTCTGCCCACGCGATCTTTCACCAACGCGCTCACGAGCATCCCCACCTTGAGCATCGCGACCTCGCCCGAGAAACTATTTGGAGCTCAAGGGATCTATGCGAACTCCAGCTACCCGAAAAACCCAGCGACGGATCTCGAAGTGCCCGCCTCGGCTGAGCTGATCTACCCGGACGGGAGTGTCGGGTTTGAGGAGAACGCCGGATTCCAGATTCACGGGAACATCACACGCGACAAGGGCTTCACCCCCAAGCACAGTTTCAATCTCGTGTTTCGGAAGGAATATGGGGTGGGAAAGCTGCGTTACCCGATGTTTGCGGAATCACCTGTCGATTCCTTCGACCGCTTCGTCCTTCGCGCCGGCTCGACGGACACCTGGGCAACCGTGAATTGGGAGAACTCGCTGGTGGATGGGGTGCAGCGGTGGCTCCGCGACGAGGCCAGTTTTGTGAGGGATCAGTGGGTTCGCGACGCCCAGCTTGACCTGGGACACCCGTCAGCGCGCGGAACCTACGTGCATCTCTACCTGAGCGGGCTCTACTGGGGGCTCTACAATCTGTGTGAACATCCGGATGATCATTTCGCGGCGGACTATCTTGGAGGCGAACGAGAAGATTACGACGTGCTGGCCGACTTCGCCGAGGTTCATGCCGGAGACAAGACCGCCTGGGATCAAATGAACAGCCTGGCTGGAGCCGGGCTCGCCAGCGATTCCGCCTATCAGCGAATCCAGGGCAATCACCCCGATGGCAGCCGCAATCCCAACTTCCCGAGATATCTCGATGTGACCAACCTGGTGGATTACATGATCCTGCATGTCTACATCGGCGCCGATGACTGGCCTAATCACAACTGGTGGGCCGCCCGAAAGCGGGGTGCGGACTCAACGGGGTTCAAGTTCTTTGCCTGGGATCAGGAAATCTCCATTAGCTCCCTGATCCGCACGCGGAGCTCGTGGGGGGCCGTCTACGCCGAAGCGGACGTCCCGGAGACCCCCACCTTCGTGTTCGCCCGCTGCCGCGCCAACGCCGAGTTTCGCCAGCTCTTCGCCGATCGAATTCACCAGCACCTGTTCAATCGCGGGGCGCTCACCGTCGCGAGCAACCTCGCGCGCTGGGATGCGCGAATCCAGGAGATCGATGCGGCGGTGGTCGCGGAGTCCGCCCGCTGGGGGGATTACCAGCGCCCGACTCGCCCCTACACCCGCGAAGTGGAATGGCTTTCCAGCAACGCGTGGATGAGGGCCGTGTTCTTTCCTTCAAACCAAACGGTGGTGATGAAGCGTTTTCGAGATGCCAAACTGTACCCGACCGTGGGCGCACCCTCCTTCAATCAATTCGGCGGCAGCGTTGCGCCAGGTTTTCAACTCACCCTCAGCCATACGAATGCAACCGGGACCCTTTACCTCACTCAGGACGGCTCCGATCCTCGACTTCGTGGCGGAACCATCTCGCCTCAGGCGGAATCCTACAGCGTTCCCATCCCGATCCTGGAGCGCCGAACGATCTCGGCGCGTGTGCGCAGTGGGACCAACTGGAGCGCGCTGGTCAGGGCCATTTTCGAGCCGACTCAGAATTTCGCGCCACTCCAAATCACGGAAGTGATGTACCATCCCCTGCCCGACGGGCCGACAGCTGGAGATGAGTTCGAGTTTATCGAGCTGAAGAATACCGGTCAACAACGCCTCGATCTGAGCGGGTTATCCTTCACCGCCGGACTCGCTTTCACCTTCACCAATGGTTCGCTGCTCGAGTCGGGAAGCTTCGCTGTAATCGCGAGGAACGTTACCGCGTTCCGCCAGCGTTATCCGAATGTAGTTCCATATGGCGAGTTCGACGGACGCCTCGCCGACGGGGGAGAATCCCTTGAGTTGAGGACCGCCGCCGGATTGCCGGTGCTCGCCTTCACCTACGCAGATGACCTCCCTTGGCCTCTGACCGCCGATGGGTGGGGCTTCTCATTGGTGCCGCGGGAACAAGAGGTGAACGAGCCAAGCCTCCCCGGCGACGCACGAAGCTGGCGACCGAGTTCGGCCCGGCATGGCTCTCCGGGAATGGATGACCCCGAGGACACGCGGCCAGCAGTGTTGCTCAGCGAGTTCCTGGCGAACGCGGGGCCCGCAGGTGATTGGATCGAGTTGGTCAACCACTCACCCCGGCCAGCCGACTTGAGCGGATGGCTCCTGACCGACGATCCGGCAACACCGGCCAAATACCGAATTCCCGCTAATACCATCATCCCACCCGGGGGGTTTCAGGTCATCGCGGAAAGTGAGTTCGGCAAGCCAAGTCCGGAGGGAATTGCCTTTGGTCTGAGCGCTGTTGGCGACGAGGTTTATCTTTTCTCGGCGGACGCGGAAGGCCACCTCACTGGAGCGAGTCATGGGTTCCGTTTCGAAGCCTCGGAACTCGGCTCGAGTTTTGTTGTCCATCGGAATAGCACGGGACATGAATTCGCCTCAAAATCCTCGACAGCCACCCCAGGGGCATCCAACGCGGCTCTCGACATTGGCCCTGTTGTCATCAGCGAAGTTCACTACCATCCGAGCTTGGATGAACTGGAGTACCTGGAGCTGCACAACATCACGGATCAGACTATACCCCTGTACGAGGCCTCCAACCCCACCCGTCGCTGGCAGCTGCGAGGCCTGGGCTTCGAATTTCCTCACGAATCGAGCTTAGCACCGGGAGCAAGATGCCTGATTGTGATGTCGGAACCCGATAGCTTCCGGAGGTTTTACTCCGTGCCACCCTCGGTCGCCTGCTACGGACCGGCCAACGGAACCCTTCAGGACAGCGGGGAGGAATTGGAACTCATCCGGCCGCTGACGGGAACCACGAACACTCAGGCCTTTGTCGTGGTCGATCAAGTGCGCTACAATGATCGCGCCCCTTGGCCTCCAGCCGCCGACGGAGGTGGACCGTCCTTGCACCGGCTCGCTGAGCACGCCTTCGGCGACGATGCCATCAACTGGGTCGCCGCGAAACCAACACCCGGCGAGGGACTACCGGGCGGACTTCCGCCGCGCTGGCTGGAACCACCGAACAGCACCAATGTCATCGAAGGAACCACGTTCGAACTTACCGGCAAGGTCGAGTCGGACTCCGCGCCTTTCTACCAATGGCAACGAAACGGTCTCTCCCTGCCGAACGCAACGAACGCAACCCTGGGATTCATCCGCGTCTCCCCTGAGGACGCCGGACAGTATCGGCTCAGCGCCTTCAACGAGGCCGGGGCGCTCCTGAGTGCCAACGTTACTCTCACCGTGCTGCGACTGCCGACCATCTTCGGCCACCCCTCGAACCGAGCCCTCGCCGCCGGGGGTTCGAGCACGCTCACCGTGGGTGCGCAGGGTACCGGAAACCTGAGCTATCAATGGCTCCTGGACGGACAGGAGCTGCTGGGAGCGACCAACTCCACCTTGCGGATCAGTTCGCTGAGTGAATCGAGCGAAGGACTCTACCAAGCCCGCGTCACGGACTCCGTTGGGTCCACTCTCAGCAACCCCGCGCGCGTGGAGATTCTGCGTCGGGTCAGCCTGGTCCAGGCACCACAGAACCTAAGCGTCCTGGAAGGCACCGAGGTGGAGGTCAAAGTCGAGGCGGCGGGCACGCTGCCCATTCGCTATCAGTGGAAGCGCGGTCTGGCTCTTCTACTCAACACCAACTCGATGAGCCGGACTTCTTACCTGCGCCTCAGCCAGGTTGGGCTGAGCCAGGCCGGCAGCTACTCCGTCACCCTGGCGAACCAGCTCGCGGGAACCATCATCGCGCCGTTCGTGCTCACGGTCCTCCCCGACACCGATCGGGACGGGATGCCCAACGACTGGGAAATCCAACTTGGACTTAACCCGAACAACTCCCAGGACGCCGGATTCGATGCGGATGGCGATGGGTTTACGAATCGGGCTGAGTACCAGGCGGGGACAGACCCCCGGAGTGCGGCCAGCCGATTGAGCTGGAGTGACATCACCTGGGACGGCCAAACGCTGAGGTTGCAGTTCCTCGCGGCCTCCAATCGCTCCTACTCGATTTTCTTTACCGACGCGCTTGGAGCAAAGCCCTGGTTTCGACTGATCGACCTGAGCGCGACGAGCAGCACCGAACTTCGATCCATCGAAGACCAGCATCCAGGGGCAGCGCGATTCTACAAGCTCATCACCCCGGCGGGAGAACCATGACGTCGGGGTTTGGCGTTCTGTTGTTAATTCGGGAGTTTCTCACCTCGGCTTTACGGGGCCCGAACCCGCAGGGTTCACAGAAATTAGCCGGGGGCGCCTGCACCCCCGGAACCGTCAAAAATTCCGAGCATCGCGCAGCGATGCCACGGAATGGGGGAGGATCCGCAAACACGGTACGGTTGGAATTCCCTAACGGGGCTCTGCCTCTGATCGAGGAGGCATGATAATGCAGGGCACGGCAATAGTTAGCTTCTACAGGCAAGGCTTCGGCGATGCCTCCTCGGTCTGAGGCAGAGCCCCGCTATTCCTGGAGCATCCAGTCCAATCCAGCGGCTTCGTCGCCCGTGGGAACAAACGTCAAGCGATCGGCCGCTCCCGCAGCCGTGTAGAGTCGCTGCACGAGTTCCGTCCCGCTCGCGGTTTCCCCCGAAAGCCGCAGCGCCCCGGGGGCGCCTAGCGCCAGCATGCCCGGCACATCGAAGTATTTGGCCCCACCGGGCAGGAAGTCAGGGTCATGAATCGCAGCAACGTTCTCGAATCGGAAACCTTGGGTATCGATCCAGGATTTTGTAACAATCCCTCCGGCCAGCGCCCGCGCGGCTGCTGCCCAATGTCCCGCCTCCTTCAGGCCAATCAAACCAATCGACTTCGAAGTTCGCTCATGATGCTGGATAAAGGAGACCAAGCGCAGGACATCCTGAATTCGCTGCGCACACACGGTGGCATTGTAACCAAAGGTATAGGCCGCTGCTTCACGGTTATTTTTCACCCGCGGCGTCTGTGTGAGAGGGAGATTGTCCGCCAGGAACTCGCCCTGATGCAGCAGATCGATGCCGGCAACAGCGACTCCGCCGTCGATGAGGCGCTTGACTCCGGGTTGCAACCGATAGTCCTCACCCGCGCCCGCATCGAAAAGCCCGGACTTCCCCTGGGGATGCAACCAGATCACCGTTCGTCCATTCCATTCCTTGGGATAAAGAAAGACCACCGGATTTTCCTCGGTGCGGGCCATCTGCCGGAGGCGGCCTCCCATGACCCAGTGATTGCCCTGGTCCTGCTTCAAAGTCTGCTCATAAGTCACCTCCCCAGCACTCGGCAAGGAGCGTCCAATGATCACCTCCAGGGCTCCGCGGATCGTTTGTCGAAACTGGTTGGGAGAACCCACCATTCCCTCCAGCTGCTGCCGGGCATCCTTCGTCCACCACTGAAGCAGCTGACGCTCGAAGTCCGGTCCCGCCGCGGGCCGCGGGTGCTGACTGTCCCAGACGGACAGTTCCTCCATCGTCAGCCGTTGGTAGTCCTGCTCCAAGACGGGCTCGAGGGCGTTCAATTGCAGATGTTTGTTCAGCCAAGAATACATCACCGTCCGACTAGGGGAGTTATAATTGTGACCAAAGTGGTTGAGAGCCTTGAAATGAACCAAATCGGGCTTCTGGTACAAGCCGTAAAGCTGCTTCAGTTCAGGAAAACCTTTCGTCGCCATGTCCTTGGTCCAGTCATCGGCGCCGGTCATGCCTAAAGGTTTCGGGGCGAAGAGCGCGGCAAACTCGACGTTCCCGGTATCTAACCGCAGGCCACAGGCATTCTCGCAGGTGCACCCGCCTTGCATGGCGGTGCTGACCATCACCGCCGGAAAGGCGACGGCGGGACGAGGATCAATGGCTCCGAGAATAAACGTCTGCGTCCCTCCGCCGCTCGCCCCGGTGACCCCGATCCGAGCCGGATCCACCTCCGCAAGCTCGAGAAGAAAGTCGAGACTCCGAATCGAGTTGAAGGTCTGAAGTCCCATTATGTTTTGATAGTGCGACTCCGCGGCGGGACTGAACAGCCCCCACGCGCCCGCCGCGTTCATTTCCGGCCGCTGCTTGGAGAAACCGTGAGCGATGCTCATGGGAATCTGTTGGCTATCGGCATAGCCCAGCATGTCGTAGTGGAACACCACGCAGCCCATCCGAGCGAGCTGCACGCAACGAGCCTGAAGCACGCTGCGTCCGCCCTCTTCGAACCGCTCGGCGCCGACCGCGATCTCCTCGCGCACTTTGGCGTTGTCGTAGAATCGGCCGCCGGGCCAATGTCCATGAGGACACAGGATGCCTGGCAACTTACCCGACTTGCCCTTGGGTCGATACAGGTTCCCCGTGACAAAGAAGCCGGGCATGCTTTCAAAATAAACCTTCTCAACCGTGTAGTCCGGACGCTCGATGCGACCATGGATGACCGCGTTCAGGGGGGTTTTGGTCGGAAGCGGCCAAAGGCCCATTGTCACCAGGATTTGCCGGCGAACCCGCTCGGCGCGTTTCTGCCACGCCTCCAGGTTGGAGGGAGGCACGAACGGAAAGTAGCCATCCAGGTCCTTGAGCGGCTCCAGTCGATGATCCTGCGGAAGTTCGCCTACCGGCAACACACGCGGCGCGGCGAGAGCATTGACTGAGCCGATCATCGCGCTGAACGTGATCGCGAACGTTAACCCGAGCCTCAAGGAACTAGCGAACTTCGAGGGAGGAGGAACGGGATTGATTGGCTTCATTCCTGATGAATACTCACATCCCCCCCCGCCGGGCAAGCGAGTTCAGCGGGTCATCTGGACCGCGAGGCGATTGGTGTGGAGGAATGGAGATCCAGACACCGGATTATCGAACCTCAGAAGACGCGAAGGACACGACGTAGGACCCGAAACAAGCTGGGAAACGCCGGCGTTTCTCGCCTTGCCGGCAGGGCCCGAACCCGCAGGGTTCCAAGAGATGTAGCCGGGAGTGCTCGCACCCCCGGAACTGTTAAAGATACGGAGGATCCCGTAGCGATGCCACCGGCTGCTGACCACGGATTTCCCGGATAACACAGATGGAAAACGATGGGGGAGCCGCGCAGGCGTCATTTGAATGTTAGACTGGGGTCGACGGGCCGCTGACTGATACCACCTAAGCACCAAGGGTGCGTCCCATCTCAGCCTGGGGTGGGAACCCAAGGTAACCATCCCCCTCCCATCAAGGGCTGAAAGCCCGGCACGGCGCCGTGGGATCCGCCACCAGCACCTCCCCCCCCATGACCAACTCGATGAACGTACGTTCATCGAGTTGGTCATGGCACAGGACGACGACATCAGACGGATTGACCATCGATTAAGCCCCCATGTGGCATTCACGCCTCCGCCGGAATCGGTAATCCCCCAATCCACCGAGGTTTCCCATCCCTCTACGGCAGTTGCGGGTCGGTCGGGTGTCATGAGTACGTCGCTCCCGTGTAAGGAGTTCCGCCTTTAGCCCAATCTATGCAGTAGGGCGGTATGGATTGGGCTAAAGGGAACTCCCTACACTCGCTTGGGCCTCGCCCGGAACTCATTGCTCCCAGGTCAGTCCGTCACCTCTAGCGTCACCGGTTTCCCGGCCATGGCACCCAACTCAATGCTGGCCCCCCGTAAGGTGTTCACATTGACATTGAATGCCCGACTCGACTCGGTCGCTGACGCTCCGAAGCTCACGGGAACTTCCTGACTCCATTCCATTACCCCCACCTTGACAATCACCTGCACTTGATCCCCCCCGCCCTGCTCGCGAAGCTCGACACTGATGGAGGTCACAAACCCCGGCACATTCTTCAGCTCGGAAGGCTGCAACTGGGTGGAAACAGGTTTATCGAGCACCACGAGTCGGGCGGTACCTGCACGGCCAGCTAGCAAACTCCAGTGCAATATCAGATTAGTTGCACTCACCTCTGAATGACCGCCAATGGAAAGCCAACGCGAATCCTGGACGGCGGCCAGAGCCGCGGGCATCGGACGAAAGTCGATGATGCCCCGATAGACCTCCGTGTTCTGGTCGGTCACTTCAAACAAATCGAACGATCCTCGAAAAACGTCACCCGGCAGAGCGTGAGCCAACATGCCCATTGACGCCAGCGCCTGGCGCGCCAAGGCGCCTGAAGGGAGCAAAAACTCGAGATGCCAAGTCCGCCTCCCGTTGGTGGAAGTCAGGACCGAATAGCTGGGAATGTCGTATCGCGAGGTGGGTTTCAGCAACGGACCGCTAGAACCATCGGCCAAGGCTTCGAGTTCCGGTGCCATCCGGGGCCCCACCAGTACAGCTCGCGCTTCCAAATCCGCCGAGGCCTGGGTCAGCGTGATGTCGGCAGACACCACTCGGTCATTCACCCCCAAGGGTATAATCTTCATTCCCGCCAAACTGACCCGCGCTGAAGTGGGCATTGCTGAACGCCTCGAATTGTGGTGATCAGCCCAGGCAAGCAGGCCAAGGAAAACCAGGGATGCCACCAACGCCAAGCCGATTAATTCAGAGATTTGTCTCAGGGACGCGGAGTTGAGCTGCGGCGGAGCCTCCAGCGGACGCGACGACCTCCACAGCACCAACGCCCCCCCCATCAGGATCAATGTCAGAATCCAAGAGCTGCCAGTAACCACTGCCTCACCGATTGCAGGATTCCAGTTCGAGTCACCCATGACCTGGATCAACGCCCACACTCCGAACAGGCCAATGGGGAGCCCGATGAAGAACAATCCAATCGCCAGATAGCGAAGCAGGGGCTTTGGCGACACGGCATCGGGTGGCCTTCGACCGAGCAGGACGAACGCTACCACTAGGAAAGGGAGAGCTGGCAAAAGGATGACCAACGACTGACGCCAGAAGGGACGTTCAAACATCTCGAGTTCTGTCGCCGCCCTGGCTGCCATTCCTTGATACGCCTCCGCGGCCAGGCCTAACCCCTGGAGTTGCACTTCCAACCGCCGCGCCCGCATGGACTGGTCAAGGGATCGCCCCATCGCCCCCACCTGCGAGTTGATCCGAGACAACTCCTCCAGGGCCTGCTCCCGTTGCTTTTGAGCGGATACCATACTGGACTTAAACCGAGCCAGGTTCACGGTCGCCTCTGCCCGTCGAAGGCGGTCACTCTGATACCGAACAGCGAGCAAGATCGAGCATCCCAAGACCAGGCCGAGGATTATGAGGATTCCCACCCCTCGCGCCGTGAATCGTTTCACACTCATCCCACGGTTAGGGTTGATTGCCTCATGCCGACTCGAGCTTCTGTTTTCCGTCCCCGAGGCGCTCGATTCGCCCCTTGCCTCGGCCGGGACTCCTTCCCTTGCCGGTATCGTCCGGGTAGCCACCGTCTCCACCTGGGTCCGAAATTCGGAAGCGCTGGAGAATCGCAGTTCAGGCCGCGATTCCAAGGCGCGCAGCACAATCTCATCCAGCCGAACATCGATCTGCACCTTCCGGGACGGGGGCTGAAGTGCCGGCCCAGGCATCTCCCCGGTCAGCAGTTCATACAACACCACCCCGAGCGAATAGATGTCTGCCCGATGGTCGGTGCGCTGAGCCGCAGCTTGCTCGGGAGCCATGTAACGCGGTGTGCCGGGCAGTTGACTCTCGACAGTTGAGGTTTCCTCCCCGTCCTGATGCAGGATCTTCGCAATGCCGAAATCCGCGATCTTGAGTCGGCCCTCGCGATCCAGGAGCAGATTCTCCGGTTTAATGTCCCGATGGACGATCCCACGGTCGTGCGCATATTGCAGCGCCTCGCAGACGGGCGGCACGACGGCTAACGCCTGCTCAGGAGTGAAACGCCCGGCCTGCATCGCCTGTCGCAGGTTCACTCCGTCGACATACTCCATGAGGAGAAAGTAGCAGCCGCTCACCTGGCCAAAGTCGTAAATGGTGACAATGCCCGGATGGTTGAGAGCCGCCAACGCTTGGGCTTCCCGGGTAAAACGCTCCGAGAACTTGGCATCCGCGACACGTTCCGGAGCCAACAGCTTCAAAGCCGCCAGCCGATTCAGGGATTTCTGCCGGACCTTGTAAACCACCCCCATGCCTCCGCGCCCCAAACACTCCAGCAACTCCAGCTGCGGAAACCAGGGCTGCAATTCCTCCAGCTTCATCGGCGATGTGGAGGCACTCGAGCCCGCTGCAGATTGGGTCGGGATCATCGCCTCGGCCATCAAGCATCGGGGACAAAGACCGGCAGTTGCCGCCGATGGCAACTCGGCCCCACACTTCGGACACTGTCGCGGTTCAGTGCTGGATTCGCTCATGCCCATGTCCTGACGTGGTTCCCGCTCACGGTTACGCAAGTCTTTTCAAGACCCGCCCAGCGCTGCAAACAAGGACCGCATCTCCTCGTCGAGCATCCTGGGGTCGCTGAGAGTACTGGCGATTTCCGCTTTCAGAAGTTCTCGGAACCGCTGTTTCAGTCGATGAACCGCCACCTTGAAGGCGTTCGGATTCATTCCGAGCGATACGGCCAACGAAGCCTGATCCCCACGCGAAGCGTCCCCCGTCAGCCATGGTTTGGCGTGCTCAAAGAACTCCCCTCGGCCCTGCTCGACGTTCTCCCGCCGGAGGACTTCTAAAGCGCGACCAAGAACGGTCAACGCCCATTCGCGATCAAACTCAGCGGCAGGTGACACCGCCTCTGGATCCGGCAGCACCTCCCCCGTCGTCGCCTCACCCTCACCCCCCTCTGCCGGCTGATCGGAGGAGATAAGCTCGACCCCACCGCCTCGCTTGAGCCGGCGCTCCCGCTCACGCTGATGTGAAAGAAAGTGTCGGGCGGCTCCCAGGAGGTAGGAGCGAAACCGCCCGCGCTCCGGTGCCGCTGCTGCGATCGCTCCTCCCGCCAGCAGGCCGGCAAAGAAATCGTGCGCGAGATCCGTCGCTTGCTCCCGAGGGACCACCTGACAGCGGAAAAAGGTCTCCACCGGCTGATAATAGGCTTCGCAAAGCTCCTGCAGAGCACGACGTCCCTCAGGTGAGTCCGCCTTGGCGCGGCCGACCACCGACCAGTGGGTGGTGCAGAATCCACCGCCCACAGGGCCCGGACGACGGATGGGTGCAGGGCTTGATCGAGGTTCGGTGGTCATGTCCGGAAATCAATCTACCCGATTTCCTGACACATTGAACCAGAAAGGTAACACGGTTTTGCGTGTTACCTTTGCTGTAGGAGCGAGGTCGCTCCAGGGAAGCCTCGTGACTCGGCTCCCTACACCGGAACTAAGCAGGGTGTGATTACTTCCGGGTGAGGCCCGCCGGGGGGGCGAGCAAGCGGCAGAGGGCTCTCATCTTTACCTCCAATAATGGGGATTAGAAAAGCTGGGCAACGCCGGCGTTTCTCACTTGGTCGGCAGGGCCCGAACCCGCAGGGTTCAAAGAGATTTAGCCGGGGGTGCTCGCACCCCCGGAATTGTTGAAAGTACGGAGCATCGCGCAGCGATGCCACCGGCTTATGACGCTTGCGTCACCCTACTCAAGGAACCTAATCAGTTCCTCAGTCCGTTCGCCGACTGGTGGCACGCCTTTCAGGGTGCTGTTGAATAGGGGGCCGACAGACCGGGGGTGTCGCTGTGCTCCACGCCCCGGCTAATCTCTTTGAACCCTTAGGGTTCTCGGCTCTCCAGGCCCTACGGTCGCAACAGCCGATAGTATCGGTTGCCCACCTCGGTGACGAGTGGCTGGGGGTTGGTTTGGTCGGGTTCGTCCGACCAATCGCCCTCCGTCAGCGATTCGCGGGATTGAAGGACCCCATCACCCACCCAAGAAAGAGTCCATTGTCCCTCAACGAACTGAAGTTTAACCGGATCCAAACTCTCCGGTTGAAAGGTGAAATGAGCCGTGCCGCTGTTAGGAGCAAAGTCCTTGGCGACGTAACTGGTGTTCTCCGCTTCGAGCACCACGTTAAATCCGCTGTGGCGGAAGACCTTCAACCCATCAGAAGCGTACGTGGCGTGACGCGAAAACCGGCATTCGAAGGCGGAGGCAACGCCAGTCGGAGCGATCTCCCATCCCAAACCATCGATGCCACCTTCGTTGAAAACCCCGTTCTTCTCCTGATAGCCCGCGCCTCCCTGAATCAAGAGCTCAGACCCCATGCCGCCGAAGGGATGGTAACCAGTCACAGGATCGTTATCTGAATCGATAAAAATGTTATTATAGAAGAACGACGTGGGCCAGGTGGCATCGGAATGAAGCACGATCCGGAAATAGATCCAGTTCTCGTCATTGAATACATACAGCTCGCTGTAGTCGGACGATTCCGTGCTGTCTTGATCGTCGGTGACCAAGGGTGTCACTCCCGCCCAATCGTCGAAAGATCCGTCCACGACAATGGTGGACAGGAAAGGAACCTGGACCGGAGCGGCTAATCCGTTACCGAACAGGTCACGGACGCTCTGGACAGTCAGCGTATACTGCGTCCCCAGGCTCTGAGCGGCGGTCGTGAGGATGACCCGCGCCGGGTTGGACGCATCCAGGACGCCACCCGAAATCGTCAAAGCTGGCTCGATGGAATAGTTGGCAGGATTCAGTGCGGTGACGGAATCGACGGGCTCGTTGTAGGTCACCGTCAATTGGGCAGCGCTTCCCGACACCCCCACGATGGCCGGGGCCTGACTATCCGAGCTCACCACGAGGGTGGCGCGCCGACTGGTGGCGGTGGGGGTAAGGCGATTGCTCACCACCGCATAGTATTCTCCGCTGTCTCCGCTGAGCAGATTCGCAATCGTGTAGGTGGAGGCCGTCGCATTCGCAATCGGCTGGCCGTTCTTATACCACTGATAGCTCACGATCGCGGAGCCACTGGCTTCGACCGAAAACGTCGCCGTGCGTCCCTCGAGAAGGGTAAGATCCTGCGGAAGGTCCGGGTTGGTGATAGCGACGGGGACCGCGCGAGTGGTCAATCGAGCAACGCGGCTCTCCAGCCGAGTGGTTAAGGGATTGCTCAGTTCGACATGGTAAAGCCCCGCGTCCTGTTGCAGCACGACGGGAATTGAGTAGGAAGCGGAGGTGGCACCGGGGATCGGATCACTGCCCTTGAACCATTGGTACTGAATGGGGGCGGTGCCGCTCGCTTCCACTGTGAAGATGGTGGAATCGCCTTCGACCACTTCGCGATCAGCGGGTTGGTTCGGATTGGTGATCAACACCGGGGCGCTGTCCGAGGCGGTCAACTTGAGGCCGAAGACCAAATCGGCGGTATCACCGGCCGATTGATGAACCTCCGCCGCCAGCACGTTCGCGCCAATCAGCAGTGATTCGGGTGGCAGGGTCAACAGCTCGATCTGTCCCGGGGTGGCAGGTCCACCCGAGGCCGGCGACAAGTAGTTCACGGGGCGTTCATTGACCCGCACCCTGCGCACTTCAGTTCCGTTGAGATAGATAACTGCCCCGTCGGACAATGAGACATCCGCCTGGATCACCACCCCAGCCGGATCGTAGTCCCACTGAAAGGCGGTTCTAAAATAGTAGGTGGTCCGCCCGGCCTGGAGCCCGGTTTGGATGGGCGCTGCGTAAACGGCCGCGTTGGGCGCATAACCAAACAAACCCTTGCCGCTCGTCCACCCCGGTTGGCCACTTGGATCCGATGCCGGATCGCTCCACGCCGTGCCCAAGTCAGTTCCACTGTCATTGAAACTCCAGGACGTTTCACTCTGGCTGATCAGCGTCAGCGATCCGCTGGGATAGACCGGCGGTGGCGGGGTGAGGACGTACTCAATGAATCCGGTATCCGGAGCATCCTCCACTCGCGCGAAAGTCGGGGTTTCCGCTTCCAAGTAGAGTCCAATCAAATCTGAGGCGAAAACCGGTTCACCATCACTGGCATAAGTCGCCGCGCGCGAAAACCGAAATTCGAAATCCTTGGCTGCTCCCGTGGGTGCCGCCTGCCATCCCAGGCCCGTGATCCCCCCCTCGTTGAACCCTCGATTCTTCTCCTGATAACCTGCCCCGCTCTGAATCAGCATCTCCGAGCCCCGCCCGCCGCCAAACCCAGTGGAGGAATCGCCGTCGGCGTTGATAAAAAAGTTGTTTCGCGCGGTAAAAGGATCCGCGGCCTGATGCAAGGAGAAGCGCACATAGATGAACGCCTCATCATGCGCCACGTAGACATCCTTGATGTCCGTGGCATTGGGATTCTCCTGAGGATCCTGGTATGCCGGCGCGACCCCCGCCCAGTCTGCGAAGTTTCCGTCGATCGTGATCCGCTTGAACGTGGAGGCTTGCATACCCGTTGGAATGCATAGGATAGCCACTCCAGCGAGCGCGGCAATCCGAGACAGACGGGATCCAAAGCTCCGCCGAAAGAACTCGGCGACCGGGTGAAGAGGAAGGACATGATGAAGGTTCATAAGAGTACGAGCTCTAGGCGATTGATTCAACAACGACACTTCTGATTCTGAGTTACTTGCCCACAAAAGCTGGCAGGCAGCTTAGAATTGCTGAACTGCAGCGAATGTAAAGTGTGCGGATCAGAAAAAGCATCGGTTCTGATGATGCCGTTTTCTAATACATTGACTGCAAAACCCATTCCAAATCCGGGCCGAGCCGATGTTCCCAAGACCCGAAGTATTGCCCACGGAACACGCAAACCACACGGATCAGGATCGAAACCAAGAACTGAAAAAGAACATTCTCCTCATTCGGATTTTCTCCGTGTGATCCGCGTGTTCCGTGGGCCACCAAGCGCTCTGCCTTTGAGGGCAGAGCTAGAGGGCGGCAGCTCCAAATCGGATCGCAAACAAGTCCGCTTCCAACAACTCGAAGCGGAGCCTCACAGGACGGGACGACAGTGCGGTCAGATCGGCGCCCTGCTTCCATTGAACCTCGTGTTCTATGGCATCCCCGACGAAGGGACGACAATCCGCCAGCTCATAGCCATGTAGAACCTGCCCGCCGGCATCCAGTAGTTCCACTCGGATCCTGCCTCCCGCACTGGTGCTCGCATTCACAAACAACCGGCCACCCGCGAACCGAACCCGAGGAGTCACAAATTCCCCGACATCCGCTCCGGCATGAACGGAGGCAAACCCATCGGTTCGCAGCGTAAACCGACGAAACGGCGTCGCGTAGATCGACATCTCCGTCGGACCGGTCGGCACCACATTCAACGCCGCATAATTGGAACGGTTGCCCCATCGAGCTGGATCGAGCCCGGGTCGGATGAATGCATCCCGAAACGTGCGGTCATAAGGCCGATCCCCGCGCGTGCTCATGAACAGGACGTCCGTGCTTTCGCCTCGATCCGGATGAAACCGGGTGGGCAAGGCCACGTAGAGATGCGGCGCCCGAAAGTACGGATGTGTCAGCGTGGTATAGATGTGCTCGCCGGGAAAGTTCGGACGCAACGGCACCGGCTCGGTCCAATCGATAAAGTTTGATGACGTCGTTCGACAAACCGAGCGCAGTTTCTTGTCGAGGAAATGACGAAAGTAACACACGTACCGCCCTTCGCTTTCGGACCAGAACGAAACATTCTGAGAATCGAAGGCATACTCCTTGGTGTACCGGATCAGGGGTTCAGGCCGCATCTTTGCCCAGTGGATTCCGTCGGCCGACTGAAAGCCCACCAGCCCAGACTTCACCGTGCCGGCGAGCGCCTTGAATCGGGACTGGGCCGGGTTCCCCGGGCGGACATCCAGGAAGGGCGAAAAATTATGGCAGAAGGGAGACTCGTGGAGGATCACGTTGTTCTCACGATTTCCGTCCACTTCATGCAACCCCAGCTTGGGTCGAGTCCAGTGAATGCCGTCGCGACTTTCGCAGTAACGGGTGACCTCGGGACTGTCCCCATCAAACCGGGCGCCTCGTCCATCACGAGTGTACAGGCGGAACAGATCGCCGTCTTTGATGACCGTGCCGTATTCCAAAGGGTCGGCGGGGTTCTCCATCGGAGGAGCCAGCAACGGAGTCTGCAATCGTTGTTCGAGTCCCTGAAGGCTCTCGATGAGATAACGATCGACGAAGAGTTCACGCCGCGATCCCAAATCCAAGACAGCGTCGGACTGGGATTTCTCGTCCGCCGCCCGCCCGAACTTCAAAGGGGGCATCAAGGCGAGCCCACCGCAAACAGCAGATTGCTGGATAAAGCGTCGACGCGACAGGAAAGCTCGGGGTTTCATTGCGAACCCGATGCAAGCACCTTCAGGCGGGAACTCAAGGGAGAAGTGTTGGTGACGCTTTTGGGGGCGTGATTGATTCGGAGTGAAGGTGTTTCCACACCCGCAGAAATTCCCGACTCCGTCGGGGGCGGAAAAGCTGTAGAGGGCTACAGCACTCCAAGACGCTTCGCGAGGCGCTTGACGTTATGGAGTGCTGTAGCCCTCTACAGCTTTTCCGCCCCCCGGAGGGGGGATCCCCCGCATCGAGAGCGCATAGCCCTCGATGCACCTCTATGGCGTCCGAACCCGGTAGAATCGCTCCCCAGGCCGGGCCGCCGTATCCAGGACCTCGATGACCCCGGCACTCGCCGAGGCCGGCAAGTTCGTCAGCGTCAGCCAGGATCCACCCACCAGCTGATCGATAGTGTCCACGGAGTAAGTCCGCCCCGCCACCACCGCAAACCGAAGAGCCAACCCCGACTCCTGAGGAACGACGTCCGTGATCTTGAGCAAGCTAGCCGGATCGTTGGGATCGGTTCCCGCCCGATATTCGTTCAAGTTGTTGAAGCCATCCCCATCGAAATCTTTCCCCGCATCTTCGGGAACGCTGGACGAGAATCCCGGCGTTTGACCTTCATAGACATCCGGGAGGCCATCGCGGTCGGCGTCCGCCAACACGGTGAGCAACGCGCCCGCGGAAGCCACATTGGCCGCGGCCGCATTCCCGACCAGCGCGTTGTAGCTTCCGGCCTGAGCCGTCTGCACCGATGGAATCAAGAAGGTCGATTCGAAGCCGTTCACGATGACATTGGTCAGTGTGGTTGTCCCGCGACGCCATCGCACGGTGAATGGAGCAGTCCCGCTCAAAACCACCCGGAAGCTCACCGGCTCCCCAGCTACCGCCGTCACCGGGAGGGGCGACTGAACAATCGTCGGCCGAACATTGACCACCAAGAAAGCCGACTGGCTGCGCATGGATCCAATGTCGTCGGTAACTGTGACCTGGTATGGTCCGGCATCCGCCGGCTGAACATTGGTTAGGGACAAGATCGAATTGGTTGCCTGGTTGATCGCTCCCCCGTTGAAAGACCATTGGTAACGTAGGGTACCAATGCCAATCGCTGTTACGGAGAACGACACGCGACTGCCCACATTGGTCGCCCGACTCAGCGGCTGCTGCACGATGGAAGCGGGCCTAATCGTGATCAGCTGGGCGGCCTCGCTGACTACCGAGCCCAAGGCGCTGTAGACGATGGCATGGTAGTATCCAGCCGCCTCCGGAGGCACTTCCTTCAGCTGCAAGCTGGAGTTGGTTTCCCCCAACAACGGTGCCCCATTGAAGGTCCACTGGTAGAACAAGGGGCCAGTGCCGGTGGCCTCGACCGAAAAACTCACATCCAAGTAGGCGACCACGGATTGACTCACCGGCTGACGGACGAGGCTCGGGGCTTCCCCGAGGCCTAGGTCTTGACCCGGTGTTGGAAGCGCTGCGAGCCAGTTGGAGGGATCGTCGGCAAACTGCGACGCGACGCGACGTTGGAGCGAGGCTCCCCCCCCATCGGCCGCCGAGGGCCATGGAGCCCGGTCGTCATACCTCACCGCATCGACCGAGACGAACACGGTGCCATTGGTCCCATCCGTGTAACCAGGACGCTGCAGTTCAAGCCGCTCTCCGCTGTTCTGCAGGCTGCCCGTTGCTCCTGCCAAAACGGCTACGTCCGAAGGAATTCCATGGCGAATTCGAAATCCCTCCGCGTTCGTGGCAACCACCACGACCAAACGCCCTGCCCCTAAAGTGAAGCCCGTGGGAAACTGGAACCCGAATCCGGCCAGGCGCCAGGTGTTGGTTGGTGAAGCTGCGTCAAAAAAAGGAACCTCGGTATTCGCGATGCTTTTCAGCTCCACGAAAGCCGGCTGGTCGCCTTCCGGATGGTAGTGGATCTCTTGAATCACCACCGGCCCCACTGCGGGAGGCGAGTTCGTGCTTCCGAGAGTGAGGGACGTCAACCGGACCATGGATTCCTGACCGATACTGTTGACGTAACGACCCAGACTGGTTTTTGTCTCTGACGGGCCAAAGGAAACGCCGTGCCCATAGCCGGTAAAATTACCCTGGGCGTCGGCCGCCGTCAGATAAAGATCGTCCCCCTCAGCCGAAAGAGCGAACGAACCTGCGCCCCCCGGGAGCGAGTTAAAGTCGGACTCGTCCAACACCAGGTAACCCTGAGCGGGAATCACCGAGCCGACCGGAAACCGATACTTCCGCGGCAGAGCGCCGTCGTCGCTTAAATACCATCCGACCAAGTCGACCGCGGTGGCTCCGGGATTGTAGATTTCGATTTGGTCGACATCGGGCCTGAGCGTGTGCGACACGACCTCGTTGACGACCACGCCTCGCCCCGAACCCACGGGTTCGGGATCGGGCTGACCGGGTGAACCACCTCGAGCCGAGCTGGCACGCCATCGGGTGCCTTGAGTTAACTCCGAAATCCGAACCTCCGCGATCGGAACCAGGGAAAAGCCGTAGCCGTCCGGGCTGATAGGCCAGGGTGCGCGATCATTGTACTCAATGCTTAGCACCTGTCCTCCCAGGGCCGTGGACAAGGTCAGACGTTCTCCGTTGTTGTCCAGCCGGCCGGTGTATTCTCCCTGGACGACAATGCCCGGATACCGAGTCTGCAAGGCCGTCCGATTGCGGGCCAGCAGGAGCCGAGCCCCGGGAGCCAGCTCGGTCCCCGGAGCAAAGGTGAACTGAATGCCTTCCGTAAAGGTTAGAGTTCCCAGTCGAAGGGATCGGAGCCCGCCATTCTGCAATTCAACAAACTCCAGATCATCCCCGGAAATCGCGCCGAAGTTCAGCGGGTTGTACATGATCTCGCTGAAGAACAGACCCGAGAAATCCTGCGCCGGTGTAAAGACCGCCGTGGTCAGGCCGCTCCAGACATTGCCACGCTTCAGTCGAGCTTTCACCTCGGTCTCGGCATTGAGAACGACCGGTGTCAGAAAGGCCTGGGCCGAAGGGTTCACCGCGCCGCCGAGCAGCCGAGGGTCAGATCCGTCCAAGGTAAAGTAAACGGTTCCGTTGGTTCCGCCCATCACGAGCTGAAATCCATTGGGAATCTCGCCGCCGGGCTGGTTGTAGAAGGGTGGCCGCACGTAGCTGCCGTCGATCCAAGCCGCCCTGGCTTTCAACCAATTCTTCATGGTGTTGAGCCGGGTGGTCCACTCCGTCGCACTGGGGACGCCATTCAGCAGGGCTTTAGCCGGGGAAATCTCGGCGGCCTGTTCATCGATGACCGCATCCATTCCCGCATCGCTGAGCGGCCCACGTCGCAGGTTCCACCAACGGTCCATATACTCCTGCACGAAATCAGGGTCCGTGAACAGCCGGGCGTACCAAATCTGCTCAGAGCGCCAGAGCAGATCTCCCGTCGGGGAGGGCGATCCAATATAGTAGGGGCTCCAGTTGTAATCCCACGCCGGCCCCATCCGCAGCTTCTCGTCCCGCCCTTTCCAGGGAAACATGCTGATCAGGAGGCCATCTCCATTGTGAGTCAGAGTGTTTAGGATGAAATAATCGGCGAAGTCCAAGGTATCCAGATGGCGCCGATATCCATTCGTCGGGTCGCGCCACAGGGCACTGTTGTAGAACACGTCCTCAAACCGCTTAAACCAACCCTCGATCGCGGCCCGCTGCTGGGGATTGATGACGTAGCCGTTGGGATTATCGAAGTTGAGATAGCCATTGCTTTGCTGCGGCAGGTCATCGCCCGCGACCTGGTCGTTGGGGCGGGACTCGGCTCGGCGATTCGGTCCGGCCGTATGGAAGAAATAAGGCTGCCGCGCCCCGTTAGGCGCCGGCCACCCGGTGTCAGGCTCGGGATCCATGCGATTGATATTGAGCAGCCATCCCCCGGTTGACCCATCGGGAGCCAGACGATCGAAATCCAGCCGATCCTGGCCGCGGGAAACTTTTTCCAGAATCGCATACACCCCCCGCCGATCGGCCAGCTTAAGATCCCCGCCATCCTCGTTCACAAACGCTTCCACCCAGCGAAAGCGCACGGAGTAACGTCCGGTACGGCGGCTCAGCTCATACGCGAAGGTGTTGAAAAGCATGGTGGGATCCTTGGAGTCCTCGGCGTCCGGATAGTAAAGGATCCACTCGGAGTGTTCCGGCATTCCCAGCGGGGAGACGTCGGCCTCCTCGCCCGTCTCACTCTCCGCTTCAACACTGTAAGGCTTCTGCCGCCAGGTCGAGGAGAACGCCCCGCGTCCCCGAATTCCAATGCGACTAAACATGTCTGCCTCCTGGGTCAGAGAACTGGTCTGCTGCTGGCCTTGACGATCGAAGGTGGCCCACACAGCCGCTTGACGTGGCACTTGCTTGATTCCCGACCCATTGCCGCTCCAGCCCTTCTGAGGAATGACCCCGGCTCCGAAATTCTCGATCAACAGAATGGGGAGGGTGGAACGGTAGTTGAGCAGATCGGCAGCGAGCTTGATGTAGCTACCACCGGTAACCGGGCTCGCTTTTCCGCTCGCCAGAGCCACGGCGCGAATACGTCGCGTTTGCTCGATTCGCAATGGGGTGGTGTAGATCAGGCCGTTCGTAGGTCCCGGGGTGGAACCGTCGAAGGTGTATCGGATCTCCGCTCCCGGAGTGGCGCTGGAAAGACTCAGATCGAAAGCGTTCGTAATCGTTCCGCTGCTGCGGGAAAACACCACGGAGCCCGGTGGCGGCTGAATGTTGCGATTGGGTAGCCCAGGCGTAGGCTCGCCCAAAAAACGCAGGGTCGAAAGATCACCGGCCAAAAGGCCATAGGAAATGTCCGTCGACTGAACGGGATAGCCCGGAGAAAACTCCTGCAGCACAATCGGCCCGGGACCAACCAATGCCAGATAGTCACCACCTTGGCTGAGCTGAAACCCGGTATGAAGGGGTGCTCCAGCGGCCACGCGGTTTTTTCCTGAGGCGAAAATCAACAGGAACTCCCGAGGAGCCAGGGTGATGTCGGGGAACTTCCATTGGGTCAAATCCTTCGGATCGTCGGTGAGGGAGTATCCGAGCAGGCGAATGGGCGACGGGGTCGGGTTGTAGATTTCAATCCAATCCGAGAACTGCCCCTCCTCGTCGGCGAGGGTAGTTTGGTTGTCGGCGAGAAACTCAGAAATCACGAGATGACTGGCCGGATTCAGCAGGCTGACGGTCGCTTCCGCCTGGCTCTGGCCGAATGCATTGCGAGCCGTGAACGTGAAGGTCGAGTTCGCCAAAACCGAGAGTTCGACCGACCCCTTCCCGTCAATCGTCCGGGAAGTCACATCGCCTACCATAGGACTGATGACCAATTCGGTGGCATAGTCCGTCTCCCAGCTCAGCCGAAAAGGCTCCCCGGGGCCAACGAACTCCTTGTCCGGTCCAAAACGTCGCACCAACGGCGCGGGATTCACCGTCACCAGCACCCTCCCCGTGACACTCCCTCCCTGGTTCTCCGCCACCAACTCGTAGAGATGGGTGGACTCGGGGTTGAGAGTGATTTGGGTCAATCCCGTCACGTCGGAGCCGTCGAGACGAACACCATCCGCATCTTGGGTTCGCCAGCTCAACAAGGTGCCCGCCGGGGAGAACAGGACGGACGGGACAGCGGTAAACTCGAGGAGGAGCGGGGGTCGACGGGTCCCGGTGAACGCGTCGGCATGCCGTAGGATCGCGGCCGCCGGCAGAGCATCATCGTAGACCGTCACCCGATGAATGGTACCGACCATCCCTTCTGTGCCGGCAGCGCTGTTCCCCAAGGTCCCAAGCCCGCGAGGCATGGCAAAAGTGGTGGCAACCCCGGTCCGTGTCCCGGCCAGGGTGCCGTTAACGAAGAGGCGCATCGTGCGATTCGTCGAGGTCCAGACGAAGGCCAGGTGGGCAGGCTCCGTCGGCGACGGCACCGCCGGCGAAAAAACATAGTCCGACACGCCGCTCTGGGTAAAGCCCACCTGCCCCGTGTTGTTCCACTGCTCATAGCGCAAGCTGCTGCCGGAGGTGGAACCGACCGCGAGATATCCGTTCCCTCCCCCCGCAATGGGATCACCTTCCACAATGAACTCCATGGTGACATCTCCCGATGAGTTCCCAAAGTTGAAGGCTTGGCGGTTGGTATCGTAGAAAACAGCCGGAACCAGCAGGGTAGCCAAGGGCTTGATGCCGGACTGAGAATCGGCTGCTATCGTGGCGTCGTATTCGGGGAGGGCGGCATTTCCCGGATGAGGAGCCAAGAAGCACAGGAGGGCAAACCAAGTCCAGCAGGAGAAACGAACGCAAATCTTCATGATGCAATACAACAAGGAGCACCCTAATGTGACAATCTCAAGACGACAAGCACACAACAGTCATGGGAACGATGAGGCTTATGGTTCTGTAGGAGGCACGGAGCAAAGATAGGGAGGGACTAGATCGAGGATCGATCCGAATAAGTTTATAGTTCCGTTTTCCGTCGAGCCCTGATGGGCCCAAGGTCCTCGAACGGGGAAGGGCTGCGTCGTCGAGAACCGAGCTAGTGGCGACCGCCCGGTGGCCCTTGCGGAGTTGCCTTCTTTCTTATCCTGAGCCCGAGGCATTCATGGGCTCGAGCGGAGTCTCGCCCTACCCCCTATCGTCACGGCGGTAGGGAGAGACTCCGTCGAGCCCTGATGGGCCCCAGGTCCTCGAACGGGGAAGGGCTGCGTTCTCGCGAACCGAGGTAGTGACGATCGACCGGTGGCCCTTGGCGAGTTGCCTTCTTTGCTATCCTGAGCCTGGGGCATTCATGGGCTCGACGGAGTCTCTTCCTACCTTCCAATCGTGGTGGCGTCGAGCCCGTGAAGGCCACGGCAATGCAAACTAGAAGACCCCACAAAAGGAAAGGCAGCCCGGCGTGAGCCAGGCTGCCTCTGTGTTTCCCGCTGGTGAAGCGCGCCGATTAACGCGAGGGATCGATCACGGGACGCACCTGGCCACGAATCTCGCCTGGAGCATGAGCCGCAGTGTGGATGTTCAGGTAGCTGAGCCCATCAATCACAGCCCCCCAGGCACTGAGTTGAGTTTCCACCGCTCCGAGGAAAAATCCCGAAGCACCCAGTCCGCCTAAGGCGTAGGGCTTGAGATCGATCAACGGGGATGCTGTCTCTTCCACACCCGCCGGACCATGCAAGTGAGCGGCGGTAGCTGGACCTGACAGCCCCGCGTAATCAATCTGGAAGGTCAACGTTCGACCCAAGAGCGAGAGGCGGGCCGTACCTAGAGCATCGCCCACCACCGGATTCGGACGCTCGTTCGCCCCCGTCATGACACAGTCGAGCAGCACCGGCGCGATCTGCCCTCGGATTTCACCGCCGGGATTCTGCGCCGTGTGCAAGTTGACGTAGACATCGCCATTGACCAGATGCGAGCGCCACTCGGCGGAAAGCTCGATGCTTCCGGAAAACTCACCGTGAGCACCGAGAGTCCCTTTTGCAAATGGCGTCAGGTTCAACAGAACATCGCCCGTTCCAGTGGTCGAAGCAGGCCCATGAATATGAGCCGCCGTGACCGGTCCGGAGAGCCCCCGGTAGGAAATGTGGAATCGGAAGTGATGATCCGTAAGCCCGGCGCTGACAAATCCCGTCGCCAAGGAATCCACCGAAGCAGGACGCTCCGCTGCTCCACTCAGGTCCGCGCTGAACGGAATGGCGGTGGTGTTGCCGCTGATCTGCCCCCGAATCTCCCCTCCTGGATGCGCCGGCGTGTGGATATTCACATAGGCCAATCCATCGGCGAGAGCCGCCAGCTGGCGGGAATCGAGTTCCACCGTTCCCACCAGGGCACCATGGTCCCCAAAACCGCCGAGGGCGTAACGCCCAAGATCGATGAGCGGAGGCGCGGTGGCCGCATCGGTCGCCAGGCCATGGATGTGCGCCGCAACCGCGCTACCTGACAGCCCGTGGTAATTGATGTTAAACGCCAATGTCTTGCCCACGAGGGTGAACAATCCGAAACCACCGGCCGGGGTCGACAAGGGGTTCGGGCGCTCCGCGGCTCCGGTGAGCGATACTTTCAGGGCGGCGTTGATCGCCTGCCCGCGCAGTTCGCCTGCCGGATGGTTCACCGTGTGAATGTTCACATAGGTACGATTGCCCAGGATAAAGGCCTTCTGCTCGGCCGTGAGGGTGACTTCTCCCAACAACCGCCCCGAAGTCCCGAAACCGTCTCCCTTGAAAGGTCCGAGATCGATGAGCACCCCACCTACCCCCGACGCGGCCGCCGGACCGTGGATATGCGCCGCGACAGCAGGCGACGACAATCCTGCATACGTAATCGTGAAACTGAGCCGATCCCCCTTCACGCGCAGATAGCCATATCCCACCCCGGCGGTGTCCACGGAATTCGGTTGTTCCGCGTCGCCGCTCATCGCGACATTCAACCAAACCGTCGGAGCATGGGCCAGGTCGAACACCCGATAGAACGCTGAACGCCCGCTGAAGAGATCGTTGGCGGTGCGTTCCGAGGTGACCGCGACGGTCGTGAACTCAGCCTCCTCGATTTCCTGCTTCTTCTCGAGTGCGTAGGGCCCGAAACCACCCGTCCAATCGACCCTAAAGCCCTCCGCAGATCGGGTTGCATCCGATATCACCAAAGGTTCCCCAGGAATCTGAAACACGGGAGTTTTGGCATCGATCGATTCCACGAAAGCGGCCAGCACCGCGCGCGCCCTCGGGCTAGCAAGGAGTGAGGGATCTCCTCCGCCCTGCTGCCAATGACGGGGATCCAGAAGAATCTCCTCGATCGACTCGGCGGCGCCGTTGTGATTGTAGGGCTGCATCGCAACAATCCCCAGCAACGAGGGCACGTTATACCCCACGCCAGCTCCGTCTCCGTTGTAGTCCTTGCCCAACGCGTCCTGCCCGGGCGCAATGACGCCATTGGCGACCGTCGGCGCTGCCTGCTCCACGGCTCCGATATTCTTACCGAACTCGTTACCTCCACCGGGCACGCCCAGATTGAAGCTGGCGACGTCGCGAAGGAACCGATTGAGATACTGGGTTCCAATGGGATTACCGGACGTTGGTGCCGGCGTGCGCTCGGTAAAGATTTCTGAGGCGGCGGGCGGTGAGTTGAAATCCTTGAGGGAGGTGGTCCAATGGCTGCCTCCGTGGCAAGTCACGCAGCCCACCAATTCAAAGAGCCGCCGTCCTTCGCTCAGAACCGCGGCATCGACTCCGGCACCCCCAAACCCGGGCAACGGGGCGTTCGGGGTACGAATGGCATGGCGAACCCACTCCCGCAGCGCTGTGAGCGCAGGTTGCTTGACGTTGCTCCCCGGCAACGTGACGGTCAATTGGGGGCGTTCCCCATTGGCTTTGGCGAACCCGTTGAGCGCTCCCGGCGTCTTGTTGACGTCGCCGTCATCCCCGATGAGCAGTCCTTGATTCGGATTCAACTGGGGGGGTGTTGTATTCGGCAGGTTGCCGGGACCGGACACGTTCCGGATGTTGATCTCGAAATCCTCCACCTCATCAAAAATCCCCGAGTAGTTGAGCACGCGCTGGCGGTCGGGAAAATGAGGATTGAAAGTCGCATTCATCTGAACGCTCTTGCGGGGTCCCGCTCCGAACTGCCAGACCACGCCGTCGGTCAACCCACGGGGATGGCAACTGGCACAGCCTTGCCAACCTTCGCTGGAAAGCCGATCGCGCAAGGACACCGTCGCGCCCGGCACTGCATCAAAGTTGCCGCGGGAGGAGAAAAACATTTCAGCGCCCACTAAAACCTGTTCGGCGAGCGTTCCCGGAGGCGGAAGCGGCTTGAGCGGGATGACTTTGATCACCTGATCGGTCGCGAGGTCGACGACGCTAACATTCTTCGAAATGGCATTGTGCACGTAAGCTCGCGAGCCATCACGGGTGATGACGATTCCTTGAGGGTTCTTTCCGGCGTTGCGCCCGCTCGTCTGAGCATCGTCGGGATCGTTGAGATCGATATACCGGGTCGTGTTTCCATCCTGGGTGAAGCTCAGGCTACCATCCGCGGCCACGTTCAGTTTCACCAGCAGGTCGCTGGCGGCGCTCACGACATACGCCGATCCAGCTCCGCTCTGAGAGGTGAAGGCCATGGCCCAGGGATTAGCGAAGAACAGTCGACGTTTGCCGGCTTCCGGGTCCCGCGCTCCCAGATGGAGGTTCAAAGCCCCAAGATCACTCGGAGCGGCGCTATTGACTCCGCCAATGACGTTTACAAAGGCATGGGTATCGAGGTTAAACCGAAGCGGACCGCTGGGCGAAGCCGCCACGTTGGGCAGATACGCGTGGTCGCCGCGAATCACGATCGAGTTGAGTTGATTCGGAAAGGCGAAGGTCGCGGCCTCCGTCGCATTCGTAACTCCCGGGACACTAAAGCCCGTCAACTGCGGAGCCAGCGCAATGGCACGCGAAACCCGATAGCCGGACAGCGACGTTGACGAGGTGTCGATGTCGAGGACGGCAACCAGCCCCTCCTTACCCTGATCATCGCCTTGCCGTCCACCCGGCTTGGTGAAGGAGATGAACCGCGTGACATACAGCTTTTTGCTGTCAGAGGTCACCGCCAAGCCGGCAGGCTGAAAGAGCCGACGCCGGTCTGGATCGTTCGCTACACTGTTGCGCAGGTCCACGTGACCAATCACGGTGCGCGTCTCAGCATTGATGACGGTCACAGTGTCCTGTTGCCCATTGGCCACAAACACACGTTTACCATCCGGGGAACACGTGACTGCGCAGGGTTCGGCTCCCGTAAGGAGACGACCATTTACTCCCACGGAGGTGTCCACCGAGGCCGCGAAACCAGCCCACCCTCCGAAATCGATTCGGATGACACTGACCGAGTTATCAGCCGCATTGGCGACGTAAACCCACCTCTTGTCAGGGGTAATGGCCAGGGAGTGTGGCTCCTTTCCCACAGATATTTCCGTGAGAATCTCGTTGGAGTCAGGCCTGATGACACTGACGCTATTGTCGTGCGGGTTCACCGCCCAAACAAGCCGGTCGTCCGTGGAAAGGACGATGGGCGAGGAGTATCCGAAGGATTTTTCAACCGGGCCCGCGAGCAGGCTGAGGAGGAGTGTTGAGTTTAAAAACCGAGCGAAGCGCTCGGCTCCAGGCGCACGCGAAAACAAGCCTGGGCGGGATGGAGTGTTCATAGAGTTTAGGGTTGTTGTAAGGGGATTTACGAACTGAGGCTCGCAGCTAACGCCAATCCACTTGTCGAATCAAGAAGGAACAGAAGGAATAACCACCGAGTTAAGCCCGGCTAAAGGGATTGCTACAACCGGGAGCGACCTGCGCTGGTCCGGGCTAGACGTCGATCACATCACCCTTCTCTGAATGGGGCACGGGGGGCGGACTCGCTGGTCGAGGTGGCTCGGGGGGACTTCGACGGCGCATGGAAACGACCAGAGCAACGCAAGCCGTCCAGGTGGGAAGCATGTCGACGACGGGAATAAACTCCACGACGAAGGTGGGTAAGAACAGCGGATGAAAGCCGAGGAGGAAGCTCTGAATGATCATGGTCACCACATCGATGACCTGAACCAAACCGATCCACCCCACCGGACCCAGCATGAACTGGATCCCATCGGCCAATAACGCGACCGCAAAGGCGGCGATAATTCGCCCCTGGGTCAGTTTTGGCGTGTTCAGCAACTTGAGCACACGTGCAAAAAACCGTTTCCTCCAAAAATGTCAACCCCAGGCGCTGGCAGGCCGTCGGACTCGGGATATCGTTCCGCCAGGCTTGAAAGGGTTGAAGAGGCCGCGGCGGGAAGCGCTGAGGGATCATCTCCGCTGCGATGTCCTTATCGGAGGTCAACACCCCTCCACTATTGCTCTCCCCGCCAAGGTTCTTCTACGCTCCTTCAGAATGAACACTCCCACACGGCTCTCCCATTTGGCGCGGACGTGGCTGCTTCTCCTTGGATTTCAGGCCGCCGCGGTGGAGCCGATCCCCGACAAGCTGGTGGTGCTCACCTTCGACGACTCGGTGGCCTCTCAGCACTCCATCGTGCGCCCGTTACTGAAGCGCTATGGATTCGGAGCCACATTCTTCATCACGGAGGGTTTCTCGTTCCGCACGAACAAACAGGACTACCTGACCTGGAGCCAAATCCGCGAACTTCACGACGATGGCTTCGAAATCGGCAACCACACCCGAGATCACCTCGGCGTGGCACCATCCACACTGGGACAACTCCGCGGTCAGATCGAGTTCATCAACCAGCGCTGCGCCGAGAACGGGATACCACGTCCGATCAGCTTCAGTTACCCGGGGAACACCCTGACGCCCGGAGCGCTTCCGATTCTGAGAGACCTCGGCATCCGCTGGGCGCGGCGGGGTGGCGGACCCGAGCATGCCTACGATTGGGGAAAGGGGTTTGCTTACGAGCCCGGGAAGGACCATCCCCTACTCATCCCCTCCGCGGGCGATGCGCGCCCCGACTGGACGCTGTCGGACTTCAAACGCGCCGTGGATCAAGCGCGCGATGGACGCATCGCGGTGATGCAATTCCACGGCGTGCCGGATCGCGAGCATCCCTGGGTCAACACCTTCCCCGAACGCTTCGAGGAATACCTGAAGTATCTTCATGACCAGAAGTGTCGCGTCCTCGCGATGCGAGATCTGGAACGGTTCGTGGATCCGACCCAACTTCCCACCGATCCGTTGGCCATTGTGGAGCAGCGACGCTCGGAACGTCGGGAGATCTTGGTGGAAGGGGTCATCGTAGATGCCGCCAACCAGGCTCCCCTGCCCGCCCGGCTCTCGATTCGCGGACCGGATGGACGCTGGCACTTTCCCCGGTCTGCCTCCTCCTCCGGATCCGCCGTGCGCTATGAGCGTCGGAACGGATCCAACACCAACGCGGTAGAGATGCACACCGCCCTGTCTGCCCACCCATTTCGGGTAGAATTGATCCCGGGGACCTATGTGTTCCGCGCCGAGCATGGCAAAGAATACTTTCCCACCGAGCAGAGAGTCGTGGTGGCATCGGGTCTCGGCAAAGTGTCGCTGCCCCTGGTCCGATGGGTCAACATGAGCGCCCAGGGATGGTTCTCCGGCGACACTCACAATCATCGCGATCCCGCCGAGTTAGCCATCAACCAGTTGGCGGACGATGTGAACGTGGCGCTGCCCATGGTCGATTGGACCACCGTCTCCACCGTCGCCCCTACCGACAGCGGCCGCGGGTTCAAGGGAGTCTGGACCAACGCACCCATCCGCGTGGACAGCAACCATGTCTGGTATCCCCGCAACACCGAGTATGAGATTTTCCAGACGGGCAAAGCCAATCACACCCTGGGCGCCCTGGTTATCCTGAACCATCAGACCCGCTTTACGGATCCGGTACTCCCGCTCAGTCGCATCGCGGAAAAAGCCCATGCGCAAGGGGCGCTGCTCGATCTCGAGAAGCACAATTGGCCCTGGTCCATCGCCTTGGTCCCGATCGCCAAGATCGACCTCTTTGAGTTGGCGAACAACCATCATTGGGCCACGGAATATGCAGTGCGGAACTGGGCGGTTCCGGCACCGGCCTACATGGGGCTCGAGGGCACCGGCACCGACACGGAACGCGGCTGGACGCTTTATGGCTTCCAGACCTATTACGCGCTTTTAAACTGCGGCCTTCGGATCCATCCAACCGCCGGAACCGCCAACGGAGTGCACCCGGTGCCGCTGGGGTTCAGTCGCGTCTATGTCCACCTCGACGAGCCGTTCAGCTATGAAGCGTGGATCAAAGGACTCGGTGCCGGCCGGAGCTTCGTCACGACCGGCCCCATGCTCCTCGCCCAAGCCGATGGCCGATGGCCCGGAGCCTCGTTGGCAAACCGCCCGGCCGACCGACCCCACGATCTCACCTGCGAGGTGCTGAGCGAACAGCCCCTCGAAAGCCTCGAGCTGATCGTCAATGGCGAAGTGGCCAAGACGTTCAAGCCACAGAACCAACCGACGTCAAAAAGAGCCTTTCGATCCGAGGCAACTCATGCATTCAATCCATCCGGTAGTGCTTGGCTCGCCTGGCGCTGCGTTGAAGCGCGAGACGGAGGCCGAATTCGTTTTGCCCATACCGCTCCTTGGCATCTGGATGTTCCCAATGCTCCCGTGGTTCCACGTGGAGTGGAAGCCGAGTGGCTCGTACAACGGGTGCAAGAGGAGATCAAGCGGAGCGAGGGTATCGCACCTGCTGAGCTGATTGAAGAATACCGGAAGTCGCTCGCCTTCTACCAAGACGTCCTTCGTCGGGCACGGTAACGAGGCCAGGTCCCCGATCCTTTAGCCGCAAGAAACGAAAAATGACGAAAGAAGTTCCCAACCGACAGAATCACTCCCCCCTGAATCCGTCCGCTTCTTTCGTCTTCTTTCGTTCTTTGCGGTTAAACCGGAAGTCCCGGCCGACCAACCTCAGCCGATTCGGGTCACAGGTCTCTTCCCTTCCCTTCAACCATAGCCTCCTTCGCGATGACATGGACAGGACAATCACGAAGTCAAAGGAACACGACTCGGCGCTATGGACCGCGCGTGGCATGCCACCGCTTTTCCTTCACGCCACGGAGAGCCTTTTCGTGCCGGTCAGGGGAGACGCCGACCTGAAGCAGGCGGAGTTTCAAACCCCGACCGATCCTTTAGCCGCAAGAAACGAAAAATGACGAAAGAAGTTCCCAACCGGCAGAATCACTCCCCCCTGAATCCGTCCGCTTCTTTCGTCTTCTTTCGTTCTTTGCGGCTAATACGGAAGTCCCGGCCGACCAACCTCAGCCGATTCGGGTACCAGGCCTGTCCTCCTCCCGGCAAACATAGCCTCCTTCGCAATGACCTGGACGGGACAATCACGAAGTCAAAGGAACACGACTCGGCGTTATGGACCGCGCGTGGCATGCCACCGCTTTTCCTTCACGCCACGGAGAGCCTTTTCGTCCCGTTCAGGGGAGACGCGGACGTGAAGCAGGCGGAGTTTCAAAACCCGACCGATCCTTTAGCCGCAAGAAACGAAAAATGACGAAAGAAGTTCCCAACCGGCAGAATCACTCCCCTGCTTTCGTCCGCCTCTTTCGTCTTCTTTCGTTCTTTGCGGCTAAACCGGAAGTCCCGGCCAATCTCTATGAAGCCTGCGGGTTCGGCCTCCCCTACCGCCGAGATGAGAAACTACTTTTGCATTGTCCCCCCGCAGCGCCGAAGGCACAGTTAGCCATCGTTCCAGATGAACCGTGACCGACTCACACCCCCGGCCGGGAGGCCACAGTCTGGCGAGCGCCAAACTCGCAGGGCGCACCTATGCCTTTCAGCAACCTTCCTCGGCCTGGTGTTGCTCTGCTCCGCTCTCGGTCCTCGGATCGCTGTTTCGGCCCAGGTCGACCGCAGCGCGGCCGCGGTTTCCCATTGGGCGTTCCAACCTCTGCGTCCTCAACCGCCCCCCTCATCGACACCATCCCCCCTTACGGTGGGCGCATCTTCCCCCATCGACCGATTCGTCAGCCAGAAATTGCAGGGCGCGTCGCTCGCGCTGAACCCAAGCGCCAACGCTCACACGCTCATCCGGCGGGTGGCCTTTATTCTCACTGGGCTGCCGCCCTCGCCCGCCGAGATCGACACCTTTGTCGCAGACCGTCTGCCCGGGGCTTTCGAACGGATGGTGGAACGATATCTCGCGTCCCCGCGCTACGGGGAAAGGTGGGGGAAACACTGGCTGGATGTGGCCGGTTACGCGGACTCCAACGGCTATTTCAATGCCGATACCGACCGGCCGTATGCCTATCGGTATCGGGACTACGTGATTCGGTCCTTCAACCAAGATCTTCCCTTCGACCAGTTCGTCCGCGAGCAAATCGCCGGCGACGAGTTATCCGGCTGGAAACCCGGCCACCCCGCCACCGCCGAGATCGTTCGGCTACTGGAGGCGACCCATTACCTCCGCAATGGCCAGGATGGCTCGGGCGAGAGCGACGGTAATCCGGATGAGGTTCGGACCGACCGCTATTACGCGCTGGAGTCCGCGATGCAGATCATGGGCTCCAGCCTGCTGGGCGTCACACTGCAATGCGCCAAGTGCCACGACCATAAGTTTGAGCCGATCAGCCAAAAGGACTACTATTCGTTCCAGGCATTCCTGTATCCCGCCTTCCACATCGAAAAATGGACCAAGCCCAATGACCGAGTGGTGCAGGCCGCCCTCCCCGGCCAAGCAGAGGCCTGGCAGGCCGAAGAAAAACGTCTCGATCAACAGAAGGAGTTACTCCAAGCCGAATTCAGCGCCTGGTCGGCGGCGCATCGACCGCGCGGTGAACTGGTCTTCCAGGACTCGTTCGACCCGGGCCGCCCCCTGCGCGAGCGATGGTCGAATACAGCGCCGGGCGACGACATCCCAAGCGGTTCGCCGGCTGTGCAGCTGGACTCTTCCGACAGCCCGGGAGCCGAAGTTCGGGACGGCAGGCTCTGGATTCGCGAAGGCGGCGGTTCCGGAGACCGCTGGCTCAGCACGAAGGCTGCCTTCGATTGGCGGCCCGCCGCTGATGGTCAATGGATCCAAGCCAGCTTCGATCTCGTGTCCACCTCACTGGCTCTGGACAGCCAGGGCGGCGGGGCGGAGCGAATCGGCTATGTCATTGCCGCTCACGACTTCAACGACAATTCGGAGGTGAACGGCGGGAATATTCTGATCGATGGAAACCCAGGCGGAGCAACCGCAGTGCACACGGACTACCCGGGGAGCGATGCCAAGAGCAAGGGCAACCTCGGAGCCTCCGGATACAAACCCGGACACAACTACGGCATCCGCATCACTCGCAAGAGCACCAATGAGTTCTTGTTGGAGCATCTCTATGATGGCGCGGTCGATGGCGAGAGCTTGAAGCTGTCCGCCGAGGATCTGCCTCGCGGAGGGTTCGCCTTTGAATATTGCTGCGGACGCAGCTTCATCGTCGACAATGTGGCCATCGAACGATCCAACGAATCGCTGCCAGGTTGGGCCGCGACAAACGCGGCGTTTGCGAAGCTGCTCAAGGAACGCAAAAAGACTCTGGAGACAGCGACCAAGGCGATCGCGGCACAGCGAACTCCCAAGCCCGGGATGATCGCGTGGATGACCGACAGCGGTCCGGAGGCTCCCCAAGTGCGCTTGCTCGAGCGCGGCAACCATAAAACCCCGGGCGAGCCGGTGGAACCCGTCTTCTTCTCCATGCTGGCGGCAAAGGCTCCACGCGGCGCGGGGGCATTCCACAAAACAGCGACCACGACCGGACGTCGCACCGCGTGGGCACAGTGGCTTACCGAGCCCGACTCGGTTCAGGCGGCGCTACTCGCTCGCGTGACGGTCAATCGGATCTGGCAACACTGCTTCGAAATCGGGCTGGTGGCCACGCCGGAGAACTTGGGAGTCAGCGGTGCCAAGCCCTCGCACCCCGAGCTCCTGGATTGGCTGGCGCGACAGTTCATCGAATCGGGATGGAGCACCAAAGCTGTGGTGCGGCTCATCCTGCACTCTGCCACCTTCCAGCAATCCAGCCGCCCCCATGATCAGGGCATCGCCGCCGATCCTGCCAATCAGCTGCTGTGGCGATATCCCATCCATCGCCTGGACGCCGAGTCCATTCGCGATGCCACGCTCGCTGTCGCGGGCAGATTGGGCCCCAAAGCCGGAGGACCCTACGTCCCCACCCCACGGGAAGGATCCGGTGAGGTGCTGGTGGATGAGTCGAAACCGGAAGCGTTCTCGCGCTCGGTATTCCTCCAGCATCGGCGGACCCAGGTGCCGACCTTCCTCGGAAACTTCGATGCCCCCTCGGTGGTTTTCAATTGCACCCGTCGAGCCAGCACGACCATGCCACTGCAGTCGTTGAGCTTGCTCAACTCCGAGTTCTCGGTGAAGCGAGCAGAGGATTTCGCTGAGCGCTTACTGCGCGAAGCGGGCACTGACAGTGATGCTCGCCAGCGGATCCGACAGGCTTTTCTGCTCAGCGCCGGACGCGAACCCGACGCCACCGAGCTGGCGCACGCGACGCAATTCATCACCGAGCAGCGACGCGTTTATTCCGATCGCCCCGATGCTGAACAGCGAACCTGGGCGGATCTGTGCCAATCGCTGCTCAGCCTGAACTCGTTTCTTTACCTCGAATGAATGCCATCGAGTCTGCACTTTCACGACGCGCCTTCCTCGGTCGATCCGCCGGCGGGCTGGGTGCCATTGCCTTGTCACAACTCCTGGCGGGATCGCGAGCCGGCGCTTCCAATCCCGCCAAGCCGGGACACTACCAACCGAAGGCCAAGGCCATCATCAGTCTCTTCCAGCACGGCGGACCGAGCCAGATGGATTTGTTCGACTACAAACCCGCGCTGAACAAATGGAGCGGAAAGCCCTACCCCGGCGGCAACCTGGAGATTCATTTCGACAAGCAGGCCGGGAATGTCCTGGGAGCCCCCTATGAGTTTCATCGCCACGGGCAGTGTGGAATGCACCTATCGGAGTTGCTGCCGCACACGGGATCGATCGCGGACGACATAACCCTGGTTCGATCCATGACAACGGGGTCCGTGGACCACGAATCCGCGCTGCGAATCATTCACACCGGACGGTTTTTGGCCGGGCTGCCGACTCTGGGCGCTTGGGTGCTCTACGGGTTGGGCTCGGAGAATGAGAACCTACCGGCCTACGTGGTGTTGTCGGATCCCGGCGGGTTGCCGGTCGACGGCGAGCGGAATTGGTCATCGGGATTCTTGCCGGCCATCTATCAAGGAACGCCGTTCCGCAGTGGAAACTCCCCGGTGTTTAACCTGCAGACGCCCTCCAAGACTCCGCCACAGGCACGCCTGAATCAGCTCAACCTGTTGAAGGCCCTCAACCAGCAGCACGCGTCCCATTACCCGGAGAACACCGAACTCAACGCCCGCATCGCCAACTTCGAAACGGCCGCCCGCATGCAGAGCGCGGTTCCGGAGGCGCTGGATCTGTCGAGTGAATCGGACGCCACCAAGAAGCTCTACGGATTAGACAATCCGGTCACCGAGGAATATGGACGGCGCTGTCTGCTGGCTCGTCGGCTGATCGAGCGCGGGGTGCGCTTTGTGCAACTGTTCCTCAATGGCCAACCCTGGGACACGCACGATAAGAATGCCGAGCGATTGAAGGGGCTGTGCGCCAAAACCGATCAGCCCAGCGCAGCCCTCGTGAAGGACCTCAAGGCTCGGGGGCTGCTGGATTCCACGGTGGTGCTCTGGACCGGCGAGTTCGGCCGCTTGCCGGTGTCGCAGGGCAAGGACGGCCGGGATCACAATCGGCATGCCTTCTCGCTGTGGGTGGCGGGCGGAGGATTCAAGGGCGGACATGTGCACGGAGCCACGGACGAGTTCGGTTACCGTTCCGTCGAGGATGTCGTCAGCGTGCCCGATTTCCACGCCACCCTGCTCCACACCCTCGGGGTGGATCACAAGGCCCTCAGCTTTCCGCATGAAGGCCGGGCGGCCAGCCTGACCGACTTCGACGTCACCAGCGCGCACATCGTGCCGTCGCTGCTGAGTTGAGCATGGCAGCGGCGTCGTTCAGGACCTAGCTCAAGCTCTCGAGTGGTTTCGGAAAGCCGCCGGACAAGGCAACGAGGAAGGGATCGCGGGAGTTGCTCGGGTGGAAAAAGCGGCCGGTCAGCGGAAGGGGTGAGGGAGGTGCGCGGGCTTATTGAGGTAGGGAGAGACTCCGCTCGAGCCCATGAATGCCGGCGGTTTGAAGTGTTTCAAGGAGCCGCGGCGAGAAGCGCTGAGGGATAATTCACTCTGAGAGGCCCTTGTCGGGGGTGCTCTCCTGTGCGACTGAGCCTGGAGCCATTGTGGGCTCGAGCGGAGTCTCGCCCTACCTCGCTAAAGACGATATGGGGTAGGGCGAGATTCCATTCGAGCCCTGATGGGCCCACGGTGATCGAACTGGGAGGGAGCCACCTCGCGGAGAATCCAGATGGAGACGATCGCTTGTCGGCCCACGCTACAACTGTAGCCAAGTGCGTCCCTGGACGTTCCCCTCGCCCGAGCGCAGCGGGCCTCTTTGGTCCCCAATGGAAAATGAGCAATGAACAATTCGCAATGTGCAATCCCTTCCTCCTCTGTGAACTCGGCGGCCTCTGTGTGAGACATCGGGGTTGGGGCTCTTTTTCACACTGAGTCCACGGAGTTTACAGAGGGGGGAAAAGGGGCACAGGAGAACGTCTAGGGGAGCACGTCGCTACAATTCTAGCCCACGATCCAGGCTTGCCGGATGGCTTCCCCCGCGTTAAAAGCCACACCTCATGAAGCAACTGACTCTCGGTCTGGTCGTTATCTCATTCTTGATGGCGGGCTGCATCGCTCCTCCGAAGGCCTCCCGCAAGACTTCCCTCTTCAATGGCCGTGACCTCACCGGTTGGGTCGCCATGCACGGCGGGGAATGGACAGTCAGCGAGCGTTCCATCATCGGCCGCAATGGCGTCGATTGGACGACCAATCCCGAGAAGAGCGGATCCTGGCTGCGCACCGAAAAGAGTTACCGCGATTTTGAACTGGAGCTGGAGTATTCCATCAATGCCAAGGGCAACAGCGGCGTCTTCTTCCACTCGGGCTTGGACAAAAACCCGGCGTTCACGGGTCATGAAGTCCAGATCTTGGATGACCACGGCAAGGAACCCAAGAAATACACCTCCGGCTCGCTCTACGATGTCGTCGCTCCCTCCAAGAACATGTCTCGCCCAGCCGGAGAATGGAACCAACTAACGATCCGGTGCCAAGCCAACCACGTTACCGTGACTCTCAACGGAACGATGATCGTTCAGCATGACTCCCAACGGAACCTCGAAGGCTACATCGGCCTCCAAAACCATGATGCCCAAGCCGTGGTCAAGTTCCGCAACCTGTGGATCCGCGAACTTTAGACCCGCTGCGCTCCAGGGCTGGGGAACCGTCCGCGGACGGACGACGCCACAATCGTAGTGCGGGCCAGCCAATTCCCCACAAGTAACACCGCCGCGCGAGGCTAGGAAATTATTTCCTAGCACACCACGTCCGTAACGTTTTACTTTTAATTTCTTTAAGAAAGCTGATGTTGAGCGGGTGGAACTGGGAGCGCGAATCTTCGGTATGGAAGTCGTCGAACGCCTGCGCACCGGGACTTGCCAAGAGTCACCATAAAGCTTTGAGTTTTCGAGCCGAATAATGGATAGAAGGTTATCGTTAAGTTCAATGAATGTGCCTGCATGGAATCGCCTAAGAGGCCTGAAGAGGAGCAAAGTGGTGTTGCTGGAAGCTAGGAGCCTGCAGCGCGTGAGGAAACTCACAACCGAAGGGGGATCCGACGGCACGCCTTGGATGAGAGAACACCTTGGCTAGGATTGTGTCATGAGCGACCCACGTATTCAGAGCAACGCCACCCGGGTTGATTGGCCCCGGCATGCCTGCGTACACCAGCTTTTCGAGGAGCAGGTCGCTCGAACACCCCAGGCGGTGGCGGTCGAGTTTGAGGGTAAGACGCTCACCTACAGCGAGCTCAACCGACGGGCGAACCAACTGGCCCATGCCCTCCGTCGGAAAGGCGTTCAGGCCAATTCTCTGGTCGGAGTTTCACTCGAGCGGTCGATTGAGGTGCTGGTCGGCATCTACGCGATTCTGAAAGCGGGCGGTGCCTACGTTCCGTTGGATCCCACCTACCCCGCCGAACGGCTGGACGCGATGATCTCAGGTTCAAGGCTGCGTCTGCTGCTGACTTCCCCTGCCTTGGCGGGAAGGTTTTCCTCCCGACCTGATCTGGAGTTAATGACTCTGAACGAGAGCGACGCGGCATTTGCTTCGGAGTGCAGCGACAACCCCACGCCCGGCTCCACTCCAGATGATCTCATCTACGTGATCTTCACGTCCGGTTCCACCGGAGCTCCCAAAGGGGCAGCTGTCTATCATCGTGGATTTACGAACCTCATCCATTGGTTCGTCTCCGAGTTCAACTTCGACAGTCGGGACCACGTGCTGCTGGTCAGTTCCCTTAGCTTCGACCTGACTCAAAAGAATCTCTATGCGCCGCTGATCCGGGGTGGCACCCTGCATCTCTATCCACCGGGCCCTTATGATATCTCCCTGCTTGGACGCCTGATCGCCCGACACGGGATCACCTACATCAACTGCACGCCCAGCGCGTTCTACCCATTGATCGAGCCGTTCACCGAAGAAACGGCCAACCGACTCAGTTCCTTGCGCGTGGTATGTCTGGGCGGGGAACCGATCTCGATACCCCGGTTGCGCACCTGGATCACTCATCCCAAGTCACGAGCCGAAGTCGCGAACACCTACGGCCCCACGGAGTGCACCGACATCTGCGGCTTCTACCGGCTTACTCGTGACAACCTGGACCGTTACGACTTTGTTCCACTGGGCCGCCCCATCTACAATGCCCAGATCGCAATTTTGGATCCCGAGCTTCGGCCCTGTCCCATTGGAACGCCGGGGGAACTCTGCATCGGCGGAACCGGGATAGGCGCTGGCTACGTCAATGATACCACCCTCACCCAGCAGCGCTTCATCGCCAACCCCCTGCCCGAGATCGAAGGAAGTCTTATCTATCGCTCGGGGGATCAGGCGCGCTGGCTCCCCGACGGGGTGATCGAGTTCCTGGGACGCCTGGACCATCAGGTCAAGGTTCGAGGCTACCGCGTCGAGTTGCGTGAAATCGAAAACGCGCTCCAGCTTCATCCTTCCGTGCGCGAACCCGTGGTGGTCGCCTGCCGGCGCCAAGAGAACGAAGGCGCGCAGTCCCTCGCCGCCTACGTGACACTCAAGGATGGCGCGTCGGCCGACTCGGCCAGCCTGAAACAGTTTCTACGGGACAGGCTACCGGATTATATGGTCCCGTCGACCCTGAGCGTGCTGGACTCGTTTCCCCTCTCCCCGAACGGGAAGGTGGATCGCCGGGCTTTGGCCGAGCGCGCCGCACCGGACGCTTCACCTTCGGCCCCTGTCCCCAACGGAGGGAACCTGGAGGGCCAGATCGCAGCGCTGTGGAGGGAGATTCTGTCGCGATCCGATGTCAGGCACGACATCAGCTTTTTCGACGTCGATGGGGATTCGATCCGGTTGGCGCAACTCCATACGCGCCTGCAGGCCCTGGTCGGACGCGAGTTCCCATTGACGCAGCTTTTCGCCGCTACCACGGTCCGCACTCAAGCAGAGTTTCTAGGTCTTCCCCACGCAGCGGCGGCCGGAAATGCCACGCTCCAAGATAGGGCTCGTCGTCAACGCGAAGCGCTCGCGGCGGCTAACAAACGCGGGCGACGCTAAAGGAATTGCATGTCCAGTAATACTTCAATCGATCCAAGCCAACTCGAAGGCATCGCCATTGTGGGCATGTCCGGCCGCTTCCCCGGGGCGCGGTCAGTCCAAGAGTTCTGGGACAATCTGATGGCGGGCCGTGAGACCATCTCCGTGTTCTCGGAGGAGGAACTAGAATTTTCGGTGGCGAGCCCGGAGGCCAAGGCGCAGGGCCAGAAATTTGTCGCCGCCCGGGGCATACTCGAAGGGGTCGACCAATTTGACGCGGCTTTCTTCGGGATCTATCCCAAGGAGGCTGAGATCATGGATCCGCAGCACCGCCTGTTCCTCGAATGCTCCTGGGAAGCCATCGAGGGAGCTGGCTACGATCCGGAGTCGTACCCCGGAATGATCGGCGTGTACGGTGGGTTGAGCCTGAATACCTACTTGCTCAGCAACCTGTGCCGAGACCGGGAGTTCGCCGCCAACTTCTCGGGCAACTATCAGGTGGGTGCCTATCAGGTGATGCTCGGGAACGACAAGGATTTCCTTCCCACTCGGGTGTCCTACAAGCTGAACCTGCGCGGACCAAGCATGTCGATCCAAACCGCGTGCTCAACCTCCTTGGTGGCGATCAGCCAAGCTTGCACCAGCTTGCTGACCTACCAGTGCGACATGGCGCTGGCCGGTGGATCCTCGATCAGCTTCCCGCAAAAGCGCAACTACCTCTATCAGGAGGAAGGCATGGTTTCCGGCGATGGCACTTGCCGAACCTTCGACGCTTCCGCGCACGGAACCGTTTTCGGTCATGGAGTGGCGGTCGTTCTGCTCAAACGGCTCGCCGATGCGGTGGCCGATGGAGACCAGGTGCTCGCGGTCATCAAAGGAACCGCCATCAACAATGATGGTTCAGCCAAGATCGGATATGCCGCGCCCAGCATCAACGCCCAGGCCGATGTCATCGCGTTGGCTCAGGCCGCCGCCGGCGTGGATCCGGAATCGATTTCCTACATCGAGGCCCACGGAACCGGAACGCCCCTCGGCGATCCGATCGAGATCACCGCTTTGACCAAAGCCTTTCGTGAGGGCGGATCCACCAAAGTGGGATTCTGCGCGATCGGCACCGGAAAGACTCACATCGGACATCTGGACGTGGCTGCAGGCGCCACCGGGCTGATCAAGACAGTGCTGCAGCTGCAGCACGAATTGATCCCGCCGCTGCTCCATTTCAAGGCACCCAATCCAAAAATCGACTTTGCCAACAGCCCATTCTATCCAGTCACCCGTCCGCTGGAATGGAAGCGGGGGGCCCAGCCGCGAAGAGCCGGCGTAAGCGCTTTCGGTGTCGGCGGCACCAATGCCCATGTGATCGTAGAGGAAGCCCCCCTCCGAACACCCGGCGGCCCATCACGCCGGCAACAGCTGCTCGTTCTTTCGGCCAAGACCGAAACAGCCCTTCGCGCCATGTCTGAGAGGCTGGCGGCGTTCCTGGACGCCTCCCCCTCCGTGCCCTTGCCCGATGTCGCTTTCACGTTGCAGCAGGGCCGCAAAGGCTTTACCTACCGCAGATCCGTCGTGGTCTCCAACCACCAGGAGGCATCAGCTCATCTCCGCCAACCCGATGCCAAGACGGATCACCAATCGAAAGCATCCTCAGCCGAACCCTCGGTTGTATTTCTGTTTCCCGGACAGGGGGCTCAATACGTCGACATGGGGCGGGAACTCTACGAAACCGAAAGCGCCTTTCGCGCAGCGATCGATCAATGCGCCAGCATTCTCCAGAACCGCCTGGGACTGGATATTAGGCGCGTCCTCTATCCTTCGCCAGACCAGCGCCCGGCGGCGGAGACAGAGATCAATAAAACCTGGATCACCCAGCCTTCCATCTTTGTGGTGGAATATGCCCTTGCCCAGCTCTGGCTCTCGTGGGGAATTAAGCCCAGCCTACTCATCGGACATAGCATCGGCGAGTACGTCGCCGCCGTTCTGGCTGAGACCTTCACTCTGGAAGCCGCTTTGGACCTCCTTGCCTCGCGAGCCAAGCTCATGCAGAGCCTACCCGCAGGATCCATGCTGGCGGTTCGGCTAAGCGGCGAAGAAACGGCACCCCTCCTTCCTCGTGACGCCTCGATCGCGGCGTTTAACAGTCCCAAGCTGTGCACCGTGGCGGGTCCAACTCCCACGCTCGAGGAATTCCAGAAAACGCTCGAAGCGAAGAAGATCGCCTCTCGCTTCCTCCCCACCTCGCATGCCTTCCACTCGTCCATGATGGATCCCATGCTGGCCGAGTTCACCGCACTGGCAGCGAAGACTCCCCATCAAGCTCCTCAATTGCCTTGGATCTCCACCTGCACCGGCCGGGCATTGTCACCAAGCGACCTGCAGGATGGCACCTACTGGGCAAAACAACTTCGCCAATCAGTTCGATTTGTAGAGGCCCTGGAAACGGTGATCAGGGATGAGAAGAACATTATTCTGGAGATCGGTCCCGGACAAACCTTGAGCCAGCTGGCTCGGCAGCATCCGGCGAAGCCCTCTGGGCTCGTCATCGCAGGCAGTTTGGGTCCGACCGATGCCCCTGGCCGAGATCTCAACTCGATGCTGAGTGCGCTCGGCCGACTCTGGGCGAGCGGGGTTCGTGTCGGGTGGAGTGACTTTAGTCGCGAAGAGTCCCGCCGACGGGTCGCCCTGCCCACCTACCCATTCGAACGTCAGCGGTTCTGGGTCGCACCGGTAAACCCGGCAGCCTCAGCGGGCCCAGCCCCGGTTTCCATCCCAGTCTCCGTCCCAGCGATGCCAGCCCCCCTCCCCCTGGCGTCGCCGATGCCAGCGACGTCGCCAACGATCGCGATTCCGCCCGCCAGCGTGTCTCCTCCCCCTGTTGTTATGTCTGTGCCCGCCCTTCCCCCCGCCGAGCCGCGCCGCAATCGAATTGCAGTGCAACTGCGCGCGATCGTGAAAGAGCTCTCGGGAGTCGATGTCACAAACGATAGCGCCTCCTTCATGGAACTGGGCTTCGACTCCTTGTTCCTGACGCAAGCCAGCCAGGCGTTTCAGCAAAAATTCAACCTCAAGCTCACTTTCCGACAGATGCTGGGGGATCTCTCGAGCGTCGACGCCCTGGCCAGCTACATTGACAACAAGCTGCCCGCCGACGCGCTTCCCGCTCCCGCTCCGGTCACGCCGGCCGCCAGTGCCTCAGCAGCCCCGGCGGCCACGCCACCGCCGACAGCACTGAGCATGAATTCCTCGCCGCTCAACGCGACTCCGATTGCTGCGGCGCCTGCCGGCGGCAACATGATGGAGCAGTTGATGGCTCAACAGATCCAGCTCATGCAGCTGCTACTGGCCCAGCAGAAGGGCCAGGTTGCGCCCACACCGGCCGCCATCCCCGCAGGGACGAGCACGTCCGGAAGTCCAGCCAGCTCATTACCAACCATTCGCTGGCCGGGAGCGAAACCTCCCGCCCACGCCGTGGCGACGGCCCAGCAGGAATTTAAACGCTTCGGCCCCTACAAGCCCATCGAGAAGGGACAGAAAGGTGGTCTAACCGCCGTTCAGGAGGGAGCGCTCAATCAGCTACTCGCCCGATACCAGGCGAAAACTGGCGGCTCCAAGAAGTACACCGCCGAGCACCGGCCGCACTTCGCCGACCCCCGGGCTGTCGCCGGGTTCAAGCGCAATTGGAAGGAGATGGTCTACCCCATTGTGTCCACGCGCTCCAAGGGCTCCCGAATCTGGGATCTCGATGGGAACGAGTATGTCGACATCACGATGGGGTTCGGCACTTACTTCTTCGGGCATTCGCCCGACTGGCTCATCCAGCCGCTGCACGACCAGCTGGATACCGGCATAGAAATCGGGCCACAGTCAGCCCTGGCCGGTGAGGTGGCGAAAATGATCTGCGAGTTCACCGGGATGGACCGCGCCACCTTCTGCAACACTGGCTCCGAAGCGGTCATGGCCGCGATCCGGCTCGCGCGCACCATCACCGGTCGCAAACGGGTGGTTTACTTCACGGGCGATTACCACGGGATGTTCGAGGAGGTGCTCGTTCGCGGCGCCTGGGTCAACGGGGAATACCGAGCCCAGGCCATCGCCCCGGGAATCCCGTCCAGCCTCGTCGAGAACATGCTGATCCTCGAGTACGGCGTCCCTGAGTCGCTCGAGGTCATCAAAGCCCACATCCACGAGATCGCCGCCGTCTTGGTCGAGCCTGTTCAGAGCCGCTCCCCGGGGCTCCAGCCGAAGGAGTTCATGAAGGCGCTGCGCCAGATCACGCGCGACGCCGAAGCCGCGCTCATCTTCGACGAAGTGGTCACCGGTTTCCGCTGCCACCCGGGCGGCGCGCAGGCGTATTTTGGTGTGGAAGCGGATATGGCGACCTACGGCAAAGTCATTGGGGGAGGCATCCCAATCGGAGTCCTGGCCGGCAAGCGTCAATATATGGACGCGCTCGATGGCGGCGCCTGGAACTACGGTGATGATTCCTTCCCCGAAGTGGGCGTCACGTTCTTTGCAGGAACGTTCGTCCGACATCCCTTGGCGATCCGTGCCGCTTGGACCATCCTGAAGAAACTCCAGCAAGAAGGCCCGCAGCTTCAGTTAGGCATCACGGACCGAGTGACCAAATTCTGCACGGAGTTGAACCAATACTTCGAACGTAACCAGGTACCCATCCGTTTCCCGCACTTCTGCGCATTCGCGAACATCGAACACGCGCATGACCTCGAGTTCATCAGCCTGCTCTGGTACTTCATGCGCTTGAAGGGGGTTCATGTCTGGGAAGGGAGGCCCTGCTATTTCACACTGGCACACACCGAGGCGGATCTGAGTTACGTTTCGCGGGCGTTTAAGGAGGCGGTCGCCGAGATGCAATTGGGCGGCTTCCTGCCCGGCACCAGCGATGCTGAATTCGCGCAGATCGCGAGCACGCAGGCAACGCTTCCCCCGGGAGCACCCACTCCTCCGCCCTCGGGTGCCACCCCGACCACGGTCTCTGCCCGCACGCGCCCGGACACCCAGGAAATTCCCGGCCTGCCACCCGGAACCAGAAGCTGCTCCCTGACCGATTCCCAGAAGGAGATGTGGCTCTCGACGCAGATTCAGCCGGAGGCCTCCGGCGCGTTCAATGCCAGCAATGTCGTGCAGTTGCGCGGGCCGCTCAACATCGAGTGCCTGCGCCGCGCCATCCACCAGATCATCGACCGCCATGAGGCGCTTCGATCCACCTTCAGTGCCGACGGCATGTGCATCCTGATCCACCCGTCGATCACGATCGATGTGCCGGTCCATGATTTCAGCGACCTGCCTCAAGTCGAACGAGAATCGGAAACGGCCCAGATTCTCCAACAGGAGGGACAGCGGCTCTATGATCTGAATGAAGGGCCGTTGGTCACCTTCCATATCATCAAGTTGTCCCAATCCGAGCACATGCTGGTGTTCAGCCTGAACATGATTGTCTGCGACGGATGGGGCTACAACGTCGTGCTAGAGGAGATCAGTGAGCTGTATTCGGCCTATGTGGAGGATCGTGTCCCCTCCCTGCGTCCGATCGTCCCCATGCGCAACTATGCGGAGTGGCTCGGCCGCCCCGAACAACAGGAGATCGCCGTTCAGTCGGAGGCCTTCTGGCTGGCCAGATTTCCCGATGTCCCCGCGCCGCTGGATCTGCCCTCTTACCGCCCGCGCCCCAAGAACCGCACTTATGAAGGCGAGCGCCACAGCTTGCGCCTGCCTGCCAGTCTCTTCCAGTCCATCAAGAAAACTGCGCAGTCGCAACGCAACACCCCCTTCGCGCTGCTGCTGGGCGCTTATCAGGTTTGGCTGCATCGCCTAAGCGGGCTGAACGACATCGTGATTGGTGTGCCGTATGCAGGCCAGAGCGCCATGGGCAGCGAAACGCTGGTGGGGCAATGCGTGCACACGCTGCCGCTTCGGGCTGCGGTAAACCCAGCGGAACCTTTCAACACACTTCTGAAGAACGCTCTGGGGTTGGTCCTCGACACCCAGGAAAACTGGAACACCACATTCGGATCCATCGCTCAAAAACTGGACATCCCGCGCGATCCCAGCCGTATCCCACTGGCTTCCGTGCTCTTTAACCTGGACCCGCCGCTCAACAAGGTCAGGTTCTCCGGACTCAGTCAGAAGATCACGGCGGGGCCCCGCTTCTTCTTCCAATACGACCTCGGCTTTAACCTGGTCGACGAGGGCGATCACCTCCTGGTGGAGTGCGATTACAACCGCAACATGTTCGATGCGGAATCGATCCGCCGCTGGGTCGGACATTTCCAAACTCTTTTGGAATCGATCGTCGCAGACCCGGCGACTCCGATTGGCCAGCTCTCCCTGTTGAATCAGGCCGAGCGGCACCAGATCCTGGTCGAATGGAACCAAACCACGCTGGAATTGCCGGAGCAGGCGAGCGTGGTTGAACTCTGCACCGTGCAAGCACGACAGACGCCCAAGCGGGTTGCGGTGGAGTTCGAGGGCCAGCGGCTCTCGTACGCCGAACTGGATGCACGGTCGAATCAGGTGGCTCACCACTTGGCGAAAGTAGGGGCCGCTCCCAACTCGGTGGTGGCGGTTTGCCTCGAGCGCTCCTTGGATATGGTGATCGGGTTGCTTGGCATCCTCAAAGCAGGAGCCGCCTATGTGCCGATCGATCCCGAGGTGCCCACCGCGCGCATCACGTCGATGCTCAGCGACTCCGGGGCCAAGATCGTCCTCTCGCAACAATCCCTCCAGGCTCGACTGGGCTCCACCAAGATCCGAGTCATATCCATGGATGGCCAACGCGATGCGCTGCTAGCGGAAAGCCAGGGTCCCGTTTCGCGCCCGATTCATCCAGATGACCTTGCCTATGCCATTTACACCTCAGGAAGCACAGGAACCCCGAAGGCCGCAGAAATAACCCATCGCGCCTTCGCCAACTTCCTGATCTCCATGCGGCGGCAGCCGGGGATCACTCCAGAAGATGTGGTCTTGGCCTTGACCACGCTCTCTTTCGATATCGCGGGCCTGGAGGTGTTCTTGCCGTTAATCAGCGGGGCCAAGATCGTGATCGCTCCGCGGACTGCCGCCCTCGATCCGGCCATCCTCAGTGACCTGATCAGCCGCACCGGAATCACCCTGGCGCAGGCGACACCCACAACCTGGCGCATGCTGGCCGCCTCAAATTGGCGGGGCGGTCCTAAGCTTAAGTTGCTCTGCGGGGGAGAACCGATGGCCGCCGATCTGGCAGAAAAACTCCTGAGCCGCTGCGGATCCCTCTGGAACGTTTACGGTCCAACGGAAACCACGATCTGGTCCACTGCCGTCCAACTGAAGAAGGACCAGCCCATCTCCATAGGAAAGCCCATAGCCAATACCCAGACCTATATCGTGGACAGCCAACTCCAGCCGGTCCCCATCGGCGTTGCCGGAGAGTTGCTGATCGGAGGTCTGGGCCTGGCGCGCGGCTATCGCAACCGTTCGGCGCTGACCGAGGAGAAGTTCATTCCCAATCCCTTCAGCTCCGCTTCAAGCCCGCGAGTCTATCGCACCGGCGACCTGGCTCGTTTCCTCCCGAACGGGGAAATTGAATGCCTCGGCCGCATCGATTTTCAGGTCAAGCTTCGGGGACATCGCATTGAACTGGGTGAAATCGAAACCGTGCTGCTGACCTCCCCCAAACTCAAGGAAGCCGCCGTGATTCTAACCGATGAGTCTCCCGGACACCCGGCCCTCGTTGCCTACATCGTGCCCAACGGGGGACCAGGATCACTCGACGAGGCCAGCGCCCGCGCAGAATTCAAAGCTCTCCTCCGAGCCAGCCTGCCCGAATACATGGTTCCGTGTCATTTCGTGGTTCTGCCCAAGCTGCCCCAAACGCCGAATGGGAAGATCGACCGCCGGGCTTTGCCGCATCCCGGACCGAGCCAGGACCATACCGCGGACGACTTCGTACCTCCGCGGAACGCGACCGAAAAGAAACTAGCCCAGATCTGGAGCGAGATCCTCAAGCTGGAGCGAATCAGCATCCGGAGCAATTTCTTCGACCTGGGCGGACAGTCGCTCCGTGCCGTCGCCCTCTTCGCGAGGATCGAAAAGGAATTCGGCAAGAAACTGCCGCTCGCCACGCTGTTCAAATCACCAACCATCGAACAACTCTCTCGAGCGCTGACCGGTGAGGTGGAGGAGTCAACGGACGAGAACTGGTCGCCGCTGGTGCCCATTCAACCTCGCGGCAACAAGCGCCCGCTGTTCCTAGTCCACGGAGCCGGCGGCAATGTCCTGCTCTATCAGGCTCTGGCCCGACACCTAGCGCCGGACTACCCGCTCTACGGCTTGCAGTCGCAGGGACTCGACGCGAAAACGCCCCCGCTTAACAGCCTCGAAGAAATGGCGGCGCTCTATCTCAAAGAAGTTCGGAAAATCCAGCCCAAGGGCCCCTACTTGCTGGGCGGATATTGCATGGGCGGAACCATCGCCTACGAGATGGCCCAGATGCTTCTGAAGGCCGGTGAGACCACCAGGCTATTGGCGATGCTCGACACCTACAATTTCGGGCTCGCACTCAAAACGAATTCAACCAGCCACCTCTTGCAGAAAATGAAGTTCCACGTCGGAAACTTCGTGAAGCTCAGCCCGGGCGAAATGGTCAAATACATCAAGGAGAAGGCCCGGGTCGCGCGGGACGGGGAACTGGCGAACCTCCTGAGTCGCAAAGGGCCGGCCGAGCCGGCATCCCCGGGTTCCGACGAACCCACACAACTTCGCGAGGCTTCCGTCCAGGCGAGCAACGACGCTGCCTGCGATCGCTACGAGCCGAAGCCCTATGCCGGCACCCTCACGCTCTTCAAACCTAAGGTTAATTACGACTACTACCCAGATCCCAAGATGGGCTGGGGGGATCTAGCCAAGGGTGGAATCGATCCGGTCGAACTACCCGTGAATCCCCACGCCATGTTGGTCGAACCCTACGTCCAGCTGCTGGCGACCGAGCTCAAGTCACGCATCGACAAGCTCGGCTAACCGGGGATGGACCTTCGCGTCCGCCTGGGGCATCGTCGGGGCGATGACCTATCAGGAAGCGATCCAATTCCTCCACGGGTTGGGCCAGTTCAGCATGCGACTTGGACTGGAACGCACCGTCCAACTCGCGGCCGAACTGGGTTCACCGCAGGAACGGCTGCGTTTCATCCATGTGGCAGGAACCAACGGCAAAGGCTCAACCTGTGCCTTCCTGGAGAGCATGTATCGGGCGAGTGGACTCAAGGTGGGCCTCTTCACCTCACCCCACCTTGTGCACTTCGGCGAGCGCATCCAGATCAACCGTCGGCTTCTGCCGGAAGCAGCAGTGGTGGATCTGTTGAACCGAATACGGCCAGCCTTGACGAAACTGAGCGAGCCGGATCATCCGACGTTCTTCGAGGTGGTAACCCTCATGGCCCTGCTCCACTTTGCAGACGAGCGCTGCGATGTGGTGGTCTGGGAAACCGGCCTCGGAGGTCGGTTGGACGCCACGAACATTGTCACTCCTTTGGCGAGCGTGATCACGCGCATCGGCCTCGATCACCAGCAATGGCTCGGAGACACGGTGGCCAAGATCGCCGCCGAGAAAGCCGGGATCATCAAACCAGCCATCCCCTGTGTCAGCGCCCCCCAGCAACCGGAGGTGGAACTGGTTTTGCGGGAGGTTTGCCGGTTGAAGAGCGCCCCACTGCGTCTGCTGACCACGGAAACGGCCGAGTCACCGGGGCTCCATGGCGTCCAGCTTCCGTTGCCAGGCCCGCACCAGCGGCAGAACGCTTCCGTCGCACTGGCCACCGTCGAAACGCTCAACCATCAGCTGCCCGTCTCGCTGGCGGCCCGAAAGCAAGGGCTCGAACAGACGACCTGGCCGGGCCGGTTTCAGCGGGTCGCCTCCCCCCGAACCATCCATATTTTAGATGGTGCACACAACGCGGATGGAGCCCAAGTGCTTCGGGACACACTGGAATCAGAATACCCAGGTCAACAGGCTGTCTTCGTCCTCGGAGTGCTCAAGGATAAAGCTTGGGAAACCATGATCGAGGTCCTGCTCCCGCTCATGAAGCGACTGGTTTTGGTGCGGGTGGACAGCAACCGCACCGCCACACCGGATGAACTCGAGCCCTTCTGTCGATCGCGTGCCCCACAACTCCGCATCGAAAAGGCGGACACGGTAGCTGCAGCGCTGCGGTCAACCCGGGATGCCGAGCTCTCAGTGATTGCAGGCTCCCTGTACCTGGTCGGCCAAGCGCTCGAGCTGCTCCAGCCCGCTGAAGGACCGTCACTGCCCGAACGCGCCCTGAACGAGTGGGCCCCAAAATCATAAGCGGTAAGGCGGGCTTTGATCGAAGATCGATCCGACGAGGTTTATCCTGAAAATGGCAGTTGTAACCACGGATTTCTCGGATGACTCGGATGGAAAAGCATTTGTGTGGTTCACCAACTGCCGAACCACCTACCATCTACCACCTACCACCTCGCACTCCAGCGATCCCCCCCACTTTGCACTTTCGTGAGGCGGCAGCCTTCCTTACTCTCCTTCCCTTAACATGACTCCGAGCCTCGACTACTTAACACAATGCCGACAAATCGTCGACCGGGTGGAAGCCCAGTCGTCGGCCATCCGCCAAGCCGCCGATTGGTTCGCTGCCACCATCCTGGCTGGTCGAATGGTTCATCTCTTCGGATCCGGCCATAGCCGCATCCTGGTCGAGGAAATGTGGCCACGCTATGGATCCTTTCCAGGTTTCAACCCCATCGTGGAACTCAGCCTCAGCTTCCATAACTTGGTCGTGGGTGCCAACGGGCAACGCCAAGCCATGTTCCTGGAGAACGTCCCTGGCCTCGCTGCTCGCATCCTGAGGAACTTTGACCTGTCCCCAGTCGACACCGCCCTGGTCGCCTCCTCCAGTGGATGCAATCTGGTACCCATCGAGATGGCCGAAGGCTTTAAGGCTCGAGGAATCCGGGTTGTGGCCGTCGTCAGCCAACGCCACTCGGACGCGAGCCAAACTCGTCACCCCGGCGGGAAAAAGCTGCAGGACTTCGCCGATCTGGTTCTCGACACCGGAGCCCCCGTGGGCGATGCCATGGTGCGAGTCCCCGATCTCGACACCCCCGTAGCCCCGGGGTCGACTATCGGAGGCTGCCTCCTGATCAATAGTGTCAAAGCCGAGGTAGCCGCACGGCTCACCCAAGCTGGACACCCTCCGAAAGTCCTGACCGCCAGCGCTTTGGTCGGAACGCCTCGAGCCACGGAGCTGTTCGAAGCGGCCTACGACGAACACGCTCGACGGCTAGCCAAGCTCTACGAGCGGCTGGGCGCTGTGCCAGCTGCCAAGGGGTAAGATCAATTCCGGGTTAAAGAGGTGGTAAAGGCGGGACGGACTCGGCAGCCTGATGCCGAGCTTTCAGCCCTGGATGGGAGGTGGATCGTAACCTGGGGTTGTCACCCCAGGCTGGGATAGGACGCACCGTTGATGCTCAAGCCCGACGAGCCTTCGACCCAATACCAAAGCCAGCCTAGACCAGTGAGCCCAGGTTCGAATGGAATGGATCAGTCGTGTTGGAGTCGGCGGGCCACAGGCCCAGCACCATCCCAGCCTGGGGTGACAACCCCAGGATTCTTCACCCGACACGCGCTAAGGGCTGAAAGCCCGCACCATCGCAGGGAGTTACCCGCTCAATTCAACCTGAATCTCCCCCACTTCAAATTACACCCTCTCCTCAACTAAATCTTAACTCTCCATTGACTCTCTCCAACTTCGTTCCTACATTGAGGAGCAATAGGACCGATTTAGTCCTGTATTGGGTTTATGCAAATTACTCGAGCAGTCGAATACGGAGCCATGGGGCTCATTTGCCTGGCGCGCCGAGCGCCGGGGCAAACGGTCATGGTGGAGGAGATTAGCCAGGAGGAAGACGCTCCGCCAAGTTTCATGAGCAAGATCTTCCAGAGCCTGGCACGAGCGGGATTGGTTCGGTCGGTTCGCGGCTCCGGCGGCGGGTTTACCCTCGCCCGGTCCGCCGAACAGATCACTCTCCTCGAAGTCTTCGAAGCCATCGAGGGCAAGATGGCTCTCCAACGCTGCCTTCAAAGTGCCTCCAGCTGTGAGCGCCAGGAAGGTTGCGCCTTGTGCAGCGTGTTCGAGCAAGCCCAGGACCAGGTGAAGGATGTCTTCGCCCGCACCACGATTGCGGACCTGGAAAAGAAACACCTTCCCGCCGGCGCCGCCCGTGCGCGCGCCAAAGCCCGCGAGGCGACCGAAGCCCTTTCAATAAAGAACTGACAACAATTTCAACGAGGACAAGCCACATGAGCGAAACCTACACTCTGTATAATCAAACCGTGATGGATCACTTCCTGAATCCCCGCAACATGGGGGACATCAAGGACGCCGATGGTATCGGCGAAGTCGGCGCTGCCGCCTGCGGAGACATCATGAAAATCAGTTTGAAGATCAAGAACGGCCGCATCGAGGATGCGCGGTTCAAGACCTTCGGCTGCGGCTCCGCGATCGCCAGTTCCAGCATGGCCACCGAACTCATCAAGGGTCGCACTATCGAGGAGGCCATGAGCTTCTCCAATCAAGAGGTCGTGGATGCCCTCGGAGGCCTCCCCCCGGTAAAGATCCATTGCTCGGTGCTCGCCGAGGAAGCCCTCAAGGCCGCTCTCGAGGATTACGTCAAAAAGAATCCGGAATCCACCGAGACCGCCAAGACCGCAGCCACGGTCTGATTCGCGAGCTCCACTCGCCTCCTTCGTACGCCCCGGAGAACCTGATGGTTCCAGGGGTCTCAGCCTTCGACGCGCCGTTGCTGGAGCATTCTTGCGTCCGATAGGACAATTCGCGACCTGCGAAAGGTGAATCCTTCCCGCAGGAAAGAAAAAACTTTCTCGTCACCCTTGGCACTTCGCAGTAGAGCCTTACACAGCTATGAAACACGTGTTTCTCGATCATCAGTCGGCAACGCCCCTCCTCCCCGAGGTTTTCGAGGAGATGAAACCCTTTTTCACCGAGGCCTTCGGCAATCCCAGCTCGCTCCATCACTACGGACTTCAGGTTCGGGATGCACTCAAGAAGGCGCGCGCGCGCATCGCGGCGATGATCAACGCCGAAAGCGAGGAAGAGATTTTCTTCACCTCGGATGGCACCGAGTCGGCGAACTTGGCCATCAAAGGCGTTGCCTATGCGAACGAGCGTCGCGGCAAGCACCTGGTGATTTCCGCAACCGAACATCCCTCCGTCGTCAATTCGGTGGAGTTTCTGGAGAAACAGGGTTGGACCTGCACCCGCGTGCCGGTCGATGCCGAAGGCCGGATCAAACCGGCGGATGTCGCTGCCGCGCTCACCGACAAGACCGTGCTGGTGGCGGTTCACCACGTGAACCACGACATTGGCACGATCCAGCCCATCGCCGAGATCGGCCGGCTGTTGAATGAGAAGTCGATCCCGTTCTACGTCGATTGCGAAGCCAGCGCCGGATGGTTACCCATCGATGTTCAGGCCATGGGAGCCAACCTGGTCTCCTTTTCCCCGCATCGTTTCTACGGGCCCAAGGGCGTCGGGATCCTGTATCGGAATCGGAAAGCCCGACTCGTGAGCATCCTGCATGGTGGCGTCCAAGAAGGCGGACGCCGCGCCGGAACCGAAAATGTGCCCGCAATCGTTGGTGGCGGCCTGGCCGCCGAGATTGCCGTGCGCGAAATGCCTGCCCGCGCAGCCCACACGGCGCGCCTCCAAGCTCGTCTATGGAAGGGGCTCAAAGAGAAGATTCCTTACATCAAGCTCAACGGGCCGGAGCCCGGGCCCGAGCGGATCTCCACCAACCTGAACCTGAGCACTGAGTTTATTGAAGGCGAAGGACAGCTGCTCAGCCTGGATGTCGCTGGAATCGCCGTGGCCAGCGGGTCAAGTTGTGTGAGCAAATCGCTGAAGATCTCGCATGTGTTGGCAGCCATTGGACTCGACCATGCCCTGGCGCAGGGAAACATCATCATGACTTTGGGCCAGGACAACACGGAGGAGGAGGTTGACTACGTCGTGGAATCCTTCTCCAAGATCGTCACCAAACTGCGGGCCATGTCGCCCATGTGGGAGGAGTTCGAGAGCGGAGTGATCGATTCCGTCATCAATCCAACCGGCCGAGGGGTGTCGTTTTCAGCGCATGCCGCCGCCGTCTCTGGTAAAGCCGCCCACTGACCGCCTAAGACTAGACTACCGCACCATGGACTTGAATCCCTCCACCATCACCGAGGCGCTCAAAGCAGTTAAATATCCTGGTTACTCCCGCGACATCGTTTCCTTTGGCCTGGTCAAGAACGTAGCGGCCAACCAGGGAGCCGTCAGTCTGCTGCTCGCGCTCACGACTCCGAACGCCGAGATTGCGGCCCAGCTGAAAGCGGAATGCGAACGCGTGCTGAAGTCGATTCCCGGCATTTCCCATACCCACATCGAAGTCAAACTGCCCGCCGGCCCATCGCCTGCCGCGGGAACAGCCCAAGCTGCTGCCGGTCCAAACCCCTGGTCGAATCAGAGCCGGGTGGCGGGCATCAAGCGCATCATCGCGGTGGCGAGCGGCAAGGGCGGCGTGGGCAAGTCCACCTGCTCCGTCAACCTCGCCTGTGCGCTGAGCCAACTGGGACTCAAGGTTGGACTTCTGGATTGCGACATCTACGGCCCGAGCATTCCCCTCATGATGGGCGTCAAAGAACGTCCGACGGTGAATGACGAGGAGAAGCTCGTGCCCGTCTCCAACCACGGCGTGAAGCTCATGAGCATGGGCTTCCTGCTCGACGGCGACGCCCCTGTCATATGGCGTGGGCCCATGATCGTCAAAACGATCCAGCAGTTCATTTTTTCGGTAGCTTGGGGCGACCTGGATTACCTGCTCGTCGACCTCCCCCCCGGCACGGGCGATGCCCAGCTGACCTTGTGTCAGACCGTGCCGTTGGATGGCGGGGTGGTGATCACCACGCCTCAGGAGGCTTCATTGGGAGTGGTCCGCAAAGGGATCGCGATGTTCGAGAAAGTGAACGTGCCCATTCTGGGGCTCGTGGAGAACATGAGCTATTTCGTGACCCCTAACAACGAGCGACTGGAGATTTTCGGTCATGGCGGCGGGAAAACGGAGGCCGAGCGACTTCATCTTCCGTTCCTAGGTGAGATCCCCCTCTACACCGCGATTCGGATCGGTGGCGATCAAGGAACGCCCGTGACGGTTTCCGCTCCGAAGGAAGCCCCGGCCCAAGCCTTCGCCACCATCGCGAAAGCCATCCACGCCCGCTTCGCCGAGTGATCCACGAGGGGGTTGAAACTGTAGGAGACGACGTAAGCAGTCATGAATGATGAGTGACGAGTTGGGAGCGTGAGTATTCGCCCCCGCTTTGATCGTCCGTGCCCGGACGATCCCACTTGGGCAACTCATAACTCACTTCAACTCATAACTCGGGTCCCTCTGGCACCTGCCTCCCCGGTCTGTCATCCCCCTATGGAACAGCACCCTGAAAGGCGTGCCACCCGCAGGCGCGTAGGTTGACGAAAGGCTCTTGTTTGTTGAATAGCCGTGAAACAAGCTCCAGAAGCCGGTGGCATCGCTGCGCGATGCTCCGTGTTTTTTGACGCCTCCGGGGGTGCCAGCACCCCCGGAACTGTTAAAAGTACGGAGCATCGCGCAGCGATGCCACTGGCTTCGGAGACTTGCGTCAACCGCTTCAAGGAATCTATCAGTTCGTCAGTCCATTGGCCGACGGTTGGCACGCCTTTCAGGGTGCTATTTACTCAGGAGCCGACAGACCGGGGGTGTCGCTACGCTCCACGCCCCGTATAATCTCTGTGAACCCTACGGGTTCTCGGCTTCGGCATCAGGAACTCACGCGAACACGTGAGGATCCCTACAACTTGTGTAGCCCCCATTTCTGGAAGCGAAGATGAGAGCCCTCTACCGCTTTCCCGCCTCCCCCGGAGGGAAGTCCTTAGAATGCGATGATCTGGGTATAAACCTCGTCGGACACGGGTCGCCACCAAGTTCCCTCCCCGAAGGGCTCGAACCCGTTAGGACAACCCAAAGTCCTGTAGAGATCGTCGTCAATGATAAGCCCAGGCGGTAGCAACTCGGGAGTCGCTACCTCTTTCACGATCTCGTTCCAGTCCGGGCCTAAAGCAGCTTCCCATCCCACCAACGCAAACCGGAATCCCTTAAGCAATCTTAGCTCCGCATGGATAAGTTTTGTAAGTTCTACTCTTGCAGCTGTCGTGCAGACCCGTTGTGGGAGTCCACCCGCGCTGACTCCGTCCGGAATCGCCCAGCACCAGATCACGTCTCCCCGGGTCCAGATAGCCCCTGGATCGTGGCTAAACCCAATACTATTGCCATCCGACAACTCGAATCGGATGCTCTCGAAGTGTTGAACAATGAGCTCGGCAGACCTCCGATGTTGTCCGCACTCCGCCGCCAGCATGAATAGGAAAGCCATGGTGATTCTCTCCTTCTCAGCGTGAAACACACGACAGACCCTTCACCGCCTGCGAGTGCTCACCAAGTTGAGGTAATCCTGATCCCTCAATGGTCTCCACCAGGAGCGCTGACCAAACCGCTCAAACGCGCGCGGGGAGCCAAGTTTTGACCACAGATCATCGTTGATCACCAAACCCCGCGGCAACGAGTCAGGATCAACCATAGCCTGCAGGATTTCATCCAAATCGCACTGTGTTGCAGCCTCCCAACCAATGAGCGCAAAACGAAAGAGATCCACCCTTCTCAATTCCTGATAGCCCCGCTTTACAATTTCAACTCTCAGGGCATCGCTTGTGATGCGTTGGCTTGCCCCACTCGCGCTCACTCCGTCGGGAAAGACACTGCACCAAAACACACCGCCTCGGCACCATACGTCGTTCGAGTCTGATTTGAAGAACATGGGCGAACCGTCTGAAAGCACCCAACTCACCTGAAGAAAGTGCTCCACGATCCGATGGGCACTGGGTTCGTCGGAGCCACATTCCGCAACCAGCATAAACAGTATAGCCATTCTCTCCCCTCCTTCACTTCACGGTGTTAATGGTGACCACAGCGGCTGCGTCTCATAGATCCGCCTCTTAAACTCAGCGACCGGCATCGGGGCAGAAACTCCTATAAAAGCATGCCCTTCCAAGTCTTTGGGGTCAGGCCTGACCGTCAAACGAGGATCTACGAGGCCCTCGTATATGCCCCAAACTCGAGCTTTCCCGTTGGCGATTTTTCCTAGAATGAACGGGTGCATGAGTGAAGGGTTATTCGGGGTAACCGAGAGGCCCTGATCCGTTGGCATCACCATACCATCGCGAACATTTTCAATATCCTTCGGACGAATCCCAAGATACGACCCAACTTGGGTTTCCCCATCAGGCAGTAAGTCTGGCATGGACTGGCCGGACATCCCTCGATAAAGAATCCTTCCTTCAGTCTCGTCATCATCCTCAAAAGCAAGTCCCAACCCCAGCCCCGTCGCTACCGTGGCGAGACCAGCAAGTGCACCGACTCCGCGGCCGGTTAAATACTCCATCGGATCGCCCCTCCGCAGTCTCGTCGCCTGCACCAGGGATCTACCGATCAGATTCCGTGAATGAACGAAAGCTCGGCCGACGGTCGGAAGCGCCATCCGAGCCACGGTCCCGATACCACCCGAGGTGACAGACTGCATTCCCAGGGACTCATGTCCGCTCGGATCGGTATGATTCACCGGCTCATTCTCGCAATAGCTGTATTTGTGGAGACCCGCCGGAAGCTCCGGTCGGCCCTCATAGGAATCCATCGTTCGGAATCGGCCGAGATGCGGTTCATAGTGCCGGGCGCGCAGATCCAGTAACCCGCTGGCCGAGTCATAGAACTCGCCGGCATAACCGGCCGCTTCGCAATCCGTCTCCCATTTCGTCGCGATTCCGCCAGGCAACTCACCGCCAAAAGCATCGTAATTACGTAGTCCAGCGAGCTCTCCTCGTTCCTCCACTTGCCCTCGCACGGAGTGATGTCCATCTACCACCGCGTAACGCGCTCCATCTCGCCCCACTTCCGTGATGGGATGTACGCCATGAAGGTAGGCACGGTCCCCTTCCCCACCCTCCCCCTGCTCAGCCAGTCGCTGCGCATAGCCACTCGGATGCTGCGGGTCGATAACGAATCGCGTCAGGTTCGTTCGCCATCGCTGCTGAACCTCATCCCATCGAACCGTCTGTTTCCCCACCCGCTGGCCATCGGCGTCATACAAAACCCTCGTCGTCAGGGAGTGCGCAGAAGACGATTCGGCTGCAACCGCTGGAATGAGTCCGGAGAGTATGAAGAGAAGGGAGAGGAACCCAAGGCTCCACGCCGTCGAGGAACACCCGCCAAAGCGGAGGCTCTCGGCCGCCTCGCGCCTGCGATCGTTCACTGGAGTGGTATCGAACATTCTCTCCTGAGCCTGCCAGCTCACCCGGATCAAACAATCCCATAAACTAGGGGTTAACGGCAGATTAACCGTGAGTCACACCCTAGTTCTAGCGGGGTGTGACTCTGATCTTTACCTCCAAAAATGGGGACCACACAAGTGGGCTGATACCGGTGTTTCCCAACTTGTCGGAAGGGCTCGAACCCGCAGGGTTCAAAGAGAATAGCCGGGGGTGCTCGCACCCCCGGAACTGTTGAAAGTACGGAGCATCGCGCAGCGATGCCACTGGCTTCTGAGACTTGCGTCAACCGCTTTAAGGAACCTCCTCAGTTCGTCAGTCCATTGGCCGACGGGTGGCACGCCTTTCAGGGTGCTGTTTATTTAGGAGCCGAAAGACCGGGGGTGTCGCTGCGCTCCACGCCCCGTAATCTCTTTGAACCCTGCGCGTTCTCGGTTTCGGGTTCAGGAACTCACGCGAACACGTGAAGATCCCCTACAACTTGTTTAGTACCCATTTTGGGAGGTGAAGACCAGAGCCCCGGCTCCCCGGAGGGAAAACCCGCTGCCCTCACTCGGAAAAAATCAGTTCCGTCCTAGCAGGTGAGCCTCGCACACGCTTGCTACCCTGGCTCGGCCCGGGTTTAATCGGCGCCAATGCCGTGCCTGACGCATTCGATCGATATTTCGCTGCCCGCGGACCTGCGCGAGATCCTCTGCAACACTCCCGGCCTCGAACGAGCCTATGTTGTCGGCGGCGGCGTTCGCGATGCGCTGATCGGTCGCGACTGCAAGGACTTCGATGTCGAGGTCTTCGGCCACAGCTTCGATTCGCTCGGACGCCTCCTGGCCCCTTTCGGGAAACTCGACCTGGTCGGCAAGTCGTTCGGTGTGATCAAGCTCACCACGCGTCCCGGCCAGACTTTCGACTTTTCACTCCCGCGCCGCGACTCCAAGGTCGGGACCGGGCACAAAGGATTCCAAACCAGCTTCGATCCCAGCCTCGATCTCGCCGAAGCCACCGCCCGACGCGACTTCACCGTCAACGCCCTGCTGTTTGATCCACGCCAACGTCAGATCATCGATTGCCACGGCGGGTTGGCCGATCTCGAAAAACGCATTCTTCGCCATACCAGCAACGCGTTCTTCGAGGATCCGCTGCGAGTCCTGCGCGGCATGCAGTTCGTCTCCCGATTCGATCTCTCCCCGGCGCCGGAAACTATCGAACTGTGCCGACAGATCGCCCCCAGCTGTACGGAACTCGCGCCCGAACGAATCCGCGACGAATGGTTTAAGTGGGCCAGTCGAAGCACTCGACCTTCAGCTGGTCTCCGTTTTCTAAGTGATACCGGATGGATTGAGCACTTCCCCGAAGTGGCCCAACTGCGGAGTGTGCCCCAGGATCCAGAGTGGCATCCGGAGGGCGATGTGTTCGTTCACACGGGCCATTGCTGCGATGCCATGGTCGCACTGCCGGAATGGCAGCGGGCCGACGAAGCATCGCGGGTGACCTGGATGCTGGCCATTCTCGCCCATGACTTCGGAAAACCCAGCACGACCCGGCAGGAACTCCGCCACGGAAAAATGCGAATTGTCTCGCCGGAACACGAGGCAGCCGGCGGTCCGCTGGCCCAGACATTTCTTGAGCGCCTCAAAGCTCCCAATGACATTGTGGCCCGAGTGCTTCCCCTGGTGATCAACCACCTGGCACACCTGCAAGCCTCGACTGATCGCGCGGTGCGAAGGTTGGCCAATCGGCTCCAGCCGGAGACGATCGAGGGCCTCTGTGTCGTCATGGCGGCCGATTGTCTCGGCCGCCCCCCGCGACCGGCGGTCCTTCCCCAAACCCTGGTGGACCTGCGGGCCAAGGCCGGGCAGCTCTGCCTCCAGCACCAGGCGCCCAAGGGAATCCTGCTCGGTCGGCATTTGCTCGCCTTGGGCATGTCGCCTGGAAAGGAAATGGGAGCAATCCTCCACGCCGCCTTCGAAGCCCAACTCGAGGGCGAGTTCCAGGACCATCCCGGCGCGCTGCGATGGCTCAAAGTTCAAAGCGAGATTGCCCTCCCTTCAGAACTCAGATCCCGGCTGGATCAGGGGTGACCGGCAGTGACAAGCGAGTGGTAGAGGGCTTGAAGGGAAAGTCGGGAGTCATTCAAAGCAAGAGTTTGGCCCACGGAACACGCGGACCACACGGATTCGGAGGGCTTTCAGAAGAGCAGTAGGGTCAGTCGGCCCGATCTTTGCAAGTCCCTCTTCCGATCCGTGTGGTCCGCGTCGTCCGTGGGCAATATGTCCCCGCTCGAATTTCTGCGGGCCCGCTTTCACCCCTTCTCGATCGGGCAGCGATCTCAGGAGGTTCACGGCCTTCAGAGACCTCGAGGTTTTGTCGCCCCGCACGCAGTGCCTCCTAGCAGCAAACAGCGCCGACGCGAAGCCAACAGGTTTCCGCATCTCACAACAGCCGTGCCATCGCGTCGGCGGTGTTTGCTGCTAGCGAAAGCTTTTCCGACTCTCGTACAACTCGAGGTTTCGCTGCAGTTTGATCCGTCGCCCCTCATCTCCAGAGATCTTAACGAGCTCGATCGCGTCCTTCAATGCCGCCACCGCATCTGCAAAGCGCCCCGCCTGAGCGTAGGAGGCGCCCAATGTGTCGAGCACCGTGACGTCGCGTCGATTCGTCAATTGTGCGGCTTTCTCCGCCCACACAACCGCGCTCGCTCCATCGCGCATCGCCGGATCGGGATGAGCCGCTAAGTCCCAGGCCAGATTGTTTAGCAGGAGTAGATTCGTCGGGCTCACACTTAACCCGGCTTGATAAATGGAGACCGATTCCGTCATCCGTTTGGCCCGCGCCAATTCGCCGCCGGCCCAGGCGATTAACTTCGGATACTCCGGATGCCCGCTGAACGAGGACACGTGCTGACGGACATACCAAACCGCGTCGTCAAGCGCCCCCGCCTTCATCAGCTCAAGTGCCATCAAGATCGCCTTATCCGGGCGGGGTTGAGGGATGCGATGCCAGCTCCCCGGGAAGGGCAGCACCTGATCGATCAGTGTTCTCGGGGACCCAGCCAGTAGACGAAGGTCGCTGCGCAACTTCTCTAGGGTCACCGGACCCCGGTAAACCGCAGCGAGCATTCCCTGGCTATCAATGAGGAAGCTGGTCGGAACAGGCATCGGGCGGTGCTGAGCGAACGGCAGATCGTAAAGGGATTGGAGCCTCGCGATGAAATCATTGGTGGGAATCCCACCCTGGAACGGAAAGTTGAGTTGCTTCAGCAACGCCTGGGCATCCGCGGGAGTGGTCGTCTGAGATTCATCCTGGCCGTCCAAGGCCACCGCGATGACTTGGAGATCCAACGCCTTAAGTTCATCCGCATGGGCGGTCATCTCCTTAAGCTCAGCCAGGCAAGGGGCACACCAACTCGCCCACAGATTCAGCAGAACCGGCCGACGAAGCGAGTTGCTCAACGAGAGGGTTTCTCCCGCAAAGGAACGAATGCTGAGGGGAGGAACCGGCAAGCGATCCGTCAGCAGGAGACTGGCCTGCTCAGTCGCCTTGGGAACTTTGGGAACCGAAGGCTCCAAGGGCTTCCGCTTTCCGCGGCTCAAGGGCGACCGCGAGTCGGATTCCGCCATCGATTTGCTGGGCTCTGCTCCCTGAACCAATACATGATATTGATCCAGTTCCAAACCCGAAAACGTCTGCGCCTCCGCTCCAGGCCATCGAACCACGACCCGATCCAACTCATTCGCTTCTCCCACTCCAAAATGAAGCCACTTGCTGGACTGCCCGAGAAAGCCCTCCCCGGCCCGCAGGGTCCGGATGACATCAGGACGATCTTTGAACTTCAATTCCACGCGCGCACCAATGGCGTCGCGATTCACCGTGCGCCCCTCCAGCCGGAGCCCCAAAAAGCGGCGCTGAGCAGCCGGAGGCAAATCGTTGCGCAGAAAGCGAACTCGTGGGGCGGTCCGATTTGAGACCCAAACATCGAGGTCACCATCCAGGTCCCAATCTGTCATCGCAATCGCGCGAGCATCGTCCGGAAAGTCAAACCCGCTGGTCGCCGAGATCGTCGCAAAGCGTCTTCCACGTGTGTTGAGAAAGACACAGTTCCTTTCCTCTCCGCTCATCGACAAACCATCCCGGAGCAGCTTGTTTACCTTCGCCAGATGAGCCCGAAACTCAGAGTCGGGTACAGCAGCGGACCGGATTTCGGTTCCGGTAACCGGAGAGTGCGACACGACCTGCCGCCAATGAAGACTTCACAAATCATCCAGATCCGGTCCGGTTACGAACCCATTCGCAACCAGCAGATCCTCCCATCCGTCGTTGTTCAGGTCGGCAAAAACCGAGGCCCAAGCCCAACGACCCATCGTAATCCCCGCATCCACACTGACGTCACGAAACCCAGCCTTGCCCAAATTCTCGAACAGCACATTCCCTCGGGCCATAAGCTGGAACCGCCCCTTGACCTCCTCCGACGCCCCCGGCTTAAACGTGGGCTGCCGAGTAACCCGACTACCTGCCCCCGAGAACATCGCCCCCATGTGGATGTCCATGAGTCCGTCACGGTTGATATCTCCAAAGGAGGCGGACATTCCAAATGCCCCCTGATCCAACCCAGCCTCGGAAGCCACATCGCGGAAGCGGCCCCCTTCGTTGCGATACAGATTGTTTTTTCCAAAGTCGTTCGCCACATAGAGATCCAGATCCCCATCGTTGTCGTAGTCATCCCAGGCGGCCGCAAAGCTGAACCGATGATTGTTCTCGTTGAGTCCCACTTGACGGGTGACATCAGTGAAATTCCAATCACCCTCGTTCCGATAAAGATGATTCTCCCCGCCGTTGTTGGCATCGAAATAAGGCACGGGGATGGCCAACTCGGAAGCAACCCCTCCTACTCCAAAATAAACACAGGCATAGATGTCCAGCCGACCGTCCGCATCATAATCAGCCACCGCCAAGCTGTACACGTCGAGCAGTCCCGTCAGAAAACGACGCTTCGTGAACCGGCCCGAGCCATCGTTGGACATCACCAAAAGTCCCGAGGTCAACCCTACCAGAAGATCCTGGTCCCCGTCGTTGTCGAGGTCGACCAGCAAAGCGCTTTGCGTTTGGTCCAGGAAATCAGCACCGGAGTCAGCTGAGACATCGGCCAAGGTTCCGTCCTTCTGTTGGACGTAGAGTCGATTCGGAAGACCGCCGTTCTGACACACGTAAAGATCATCCAGCCCGTCACCGTTCACATCCCCCAAAGCCAGCCCGTTGTGACCAAACTGATAAATCTTGAAGTAGTCCTCAATGCGATGCCGCCAATGCGGCACACTGTAGCACAACTGGTCGCGGTAGGATGGCACTTGAGCAAAGACCGCCTCGGTGCAATCGCTAAGTAAGGGACCCGCCGAACCTTGCTTTCGAACCTGTTCAAAATCCTGCAGCTGCACCGAAACGATCCGGGGACTGCCCTCCGTCGGATCCAGTCTCCACCGGATGAGCCAGGTACTGTTCTGCTCCAACATCCCGTTCGCCAACTCCCCGATCAAGGCGACGTACTGACGCGTCTCGAAATGGTTGGTCGCCCCCAGCGAAATCTGAAAAACCTTGAACTTGGAGCGCACGGTCCCGGGCTTGGCAGCTGCGAAAGGTTCCGCCAAAGCGCGCACGAACCGAGTGGACGCGTCTTCGCCCTTGAACTCACGGGTCGCGCTCGATGTTCGTCTCACACCGAACACGCCATCCTGGTAAGTCTGATCCGCAGCAGCCTCCTCCTGCAATACCGCCTGAAAGCCCGAAACAAATACGGCCTTCAAATGATCCTGATCTGCGGTCTCAGGATGCTCAAACATCTTCCCCAAAAGCTTGAGACGCTTGCCCGCATCATCCGTAAGCCCTTCGCTCTCCCATCCGTCCTTACGCGGGTCCGGCACTAAGGCGCTGGCGGCAGAGGCCGGAAACGCGTGCCAACTCAAAAAAAGTCCGACCAGCGCTGGAACAGCCCAGGAATGCGGCCGCCATCCAGACAGTAAAAAAGGGATGGCCCATCGTGCACGATGGACCATCCCCAGATTGTGAAGAACCTTTTTCAAGGCCTCAAAATCGAATCAGGCCTTGCGGCGGCGCAGGAAGAATCCAGCGGCACCCAGACCCAACAAGGCGATCGTACCAGGCTCAGGCACGGTCAGCGAGTCGAGGCGGATGTTGTCGAAGTGACCACGACCGGTTCCGTTGACATGGGTCAACAGAATGCGGAGGTTGCCAGCGGCAACCGTGTCACCCGTGGTATAGGTGGTCCATTGGTCGGCGAAGGTGCTCGTCGGCAAGGTGGACGCATCAAACGTTTGGGTAGCCAAGGTGGTCGCAGTCGTCCCGTCCCAGAGCTGGAGCGAGAAAACCGTCTGGTTTCCCGGAGGGGTGAAGCCAGCGTTCCGGTTGCCGATCGCCACCGTCAAGGTGTACTGGGTGTTCGGAGAGAGGCTGGTGGACAAGTCCTGCCAGACCGCTCCGCCGTTCTGAATGCCTTGATGGTTCACGCCGTCGGCGACGAAACCAGGGATGTATTCGGAGAAGCTTTCTCCGCCATTCGGATTGGTTTCCTGCCAGCTGGCGGGAGTGGCGTCGCTCCAGCCGCCGGAGGACAGCTGTTCAGCTTCAAAGCTGTGGTTACCCACGGCGATGGAGTCGGCAGACACAATGACCGGGCTCAGCACCGCTGCCAGAGCCAGACAAAGGATAGGGTTGTGTTTCATGGTTGTTGTTTCTGTACTAGTGGCACACTTCGTGTACCCCAGAACGCCCACACACAGTGCGTGGGTTACTGTGACATTCTGGTTAAGTTCTCATTTAATGAAAAAGCCGGGGTAAAAGCAAGCGAATAGGGGTATAAAGCGGCAAAAAAGTTCTAGTAGCCGTCCGCCATAAAACCAGACTTGCGAAGGCCCCCGATAGTCCCAAAATGACATTAATGAATAATCCACGCGGCTGGCGGGTCCAGATCGTGCACAAATTGCCCCAAGCGCTATGATAGAATCGATGCTGCGTAATAACCCGAAAAGTCGGTTCCAGAGCTCAGGATCGATCTCTGGGGCACTGGCGCTGGTCCTAGGCCTCTTGGCCTGTGCCTTGAGCCGGCCTATCCAAGCCGTCCCCGCCACGGCCTCGCGATTGGATTTCAATCGTGACATCCGTCCGATCCTGTCCGACCACTGCTTCGCCTGTCATGGCCCAGACGACGCCAAACGCAAGAGCGGCCTACGGCTGGATCTGCCCAGCTCCGGTACCCAACCGCTGAAGTCCGGCGCCATCGCCATCGTGCCCGGAAAACCTGACCAGAGCGAGGTCATCAAGCGCATCGTGACCCAGGACATGGACGATCGAATGCCGCCGCCGAAGAGCGGTCACCCATTGACTCCCGTTCAAGTCGAGCTACTCACCCGGTGGATCACGGAAGGCGCTGAATACCAATCGCATTGGGCCTTTATCCGTCCATCACGCACTCCCCTTCCCCAGGTTTCGGATCCCGCTTGGCCACGGAATGGCATCGATCACTTCATCCTGAGCAAACTGGAGGAGCATCGGGTTAAACCCGCACCGGAAGCCGACAAACAAACGCTCATCCGACGCGCCAGCCTGGACCTGACGGGACTTCCCCCGACTCCGGCGGAGGTCGATGCCTTCCTAGCCGACACTTCTGATCGGGCCTACGAACACCTCGTCGACCGGTTGCTGAGCTCGCCTCATTACGGGGAGAAGATGGCGGTAGAGTGGCTGGATGCCGCACGCTATGCCGATACCCACGGCTACCACATCGACTCCGGACGCGACATGACCCATTGGCGCGACTGGGTCATCAAGGCCTACAATGACAATAAGCCTTTCGACCAGTTCACCATCGAGCAGCTCGCCGGAGATCTACTGCCTCAACCGACGCTCGATCAGCAAATCGCCAGCGGGTTCAACCGGAATCACATGATCAACTATGAGGGGGGAGCCATTCCGGAAGAGTATCACGCCGCCTACCTCATGGATCGCGTCAACACCACGTCCACGGTTTGGTTGGGGCTTACGATGGCCTGTGCCCAGTGTCATGATCACAAGTATGACCCCATCACGATGAAGGATTACTACCGCTTCTATGCCTTCTTCAACAACATCGCTGAGAAAGGCCTCGACGGAAGCCAGGGCAACGCCGCACCGGTGATCAAGGTCATGCGTCCCGAGCAAAAGGCGCGGCTGCAGGAATTCGATGCGACCATCCAGACCGCCGAGGCCAAGCTGAAGGACATCGAATCCTCGCTCCCCTCCGAGCAGTTAGCTTGGGAGAAGCGGATGGTGCGCGATGTTGATTCCCCTCGCGCACTTCCACAACCCCGGCTGCGCCTCCCTCTCGACGCGTCACTCTCCGGAACCCGGAATGATCAGCCGTTCTCCCTGATCGGCGACGAAACTGGATGGACCCCGAAGTGGGCCGACGCTTTGCTCGGACAAGCCCTCGAATTCGATGGCAAGCAGACCGGAAACCTGCGCGCCACCGAGTCTCTGGACTTGGAGCGAGACCAACCCTTTTCATTCGGTGCCTGGGTTAAGCCTGGGGCAGCGCACACCGGCACCCTATTCTCGAAGATGGATTCCGGGCCCCGGCTCCGAGGATTTGATCTCCTCCTCAGTGCCAACCGCCTCCATCTCCACTTAATCCACTCGTGGCCGGACAACGCGCTGCGTGTCGTCGCCAAAACCTCTCTGCCCAAGGACAGCTGGGGACATGTGTTGGCAACCTACGATGGGTCCGGGAAGGCATCGGGAGTCAAACTGTTCGTCAATGGCCGGGAAACTGCGGTAGAGGTGACCCATGACACGTTGACTGGCAGCATCGCCAATCGTGCTCCCTTTTTGGTCGGAAAGCGTGCCGAAGAGCATCCCTATCGAGGAGCCATCAGCGATATCCGGATCTACGACCGCCAGCTCTCTACGCAGGAGGCGGGCGAGCTTGCCTCCGGCGTCACTCGCCAGATCGCCCAGCTCGAACCGGACAAGCGTTCGGCTCATCAACAACAGCATCTAGCCGCATTTTATAAGCTCTATCATGCCCCCCATTGGGTACAGGCCAAGGACGCCGTCGCGGCAGCCAAGGCGGAGCGGGAAAAATTCGACAAGTCGATTCCCGATACCATGGTCATGGGCGAACTCGAGAAGCCACGCGAGACCTTCATGCTCATGCGCGGTGAATACGACAAGAAGGGAGAGAAGGTGGAGGCCGGAACCCCCGGAGCCCTGCCACCGCTGGCCGAGGGTCTGCCTTCGAACCGCCTGGGCTTGGCCAAGTGGCTCGTCGCGCCCGAGCAGCCCCTGACGGCTCGAGTGGTCGTGAACCGCTTTTGGCAGGCCTACTTTGGCATGGGGCTGGTCCGGAGCTCGGAGAACTTCGGGTCCCAGGCAGACTGGCCTACGCACCCCGAGCTATTGGACTGGCTGGCCACCGAGTTTGTCGCCAGCGGATGGAATGTGAAATCGATGCAGCGCCTGATCGTCACCAGTGCCGCCTACCGCCAACGTTCCACCGTCTCCCCCGAGGCCCTGGAGCTGGATCCCGAAAATAAGTGGATCACCCGCGGGCCGCGTCTCCGCCTGCCCGCCGAGTCGATTCGTGACCAGGCGCTGGCGATCAGCGGTTTGCTGAATCCACAAATTGGGGGAGCCAGCGTGTTTCCCTACCAGCCTCCGGGGCTCTGGGAGGAACTCATGGCGCGCGAGGACAACGACCGGTTCACCGCTCAGAAATACGTCCAGAGCAAGGGCCCAGACCTCTACCGCCGCAGTATGTACACCTTCTGGAAGCGCACATCTCCGCCCAGCGCTCTCGGAACCCTCGATGCTCCTGATCGGCAAACCTGCGTTGTTCGTAGGCAACGCACCAACACCCCCCTGCAAGCGTTGCTGTTGATGAACGACCCCACCTACGTGGAAGCATCCCGAAAATTCGCGGAACGACTGATGGTGGAGGCTTCGGATCCAAACGCGCGAATCAATCTCGCTTATCGAATCGCGCTCTCACGCCTGCCGACCGACGCCGAGAAAAAGGTGCTGAGCAGATTGTTTGACGAGCAATTCCAGCGCTACCGTTCGAACCGCAAGGCTGCTGAGGAATTGCTAGGCGTGGGTGAATCCCCCACCCGACCCGGGCTCGATCCGGCCGAGCTGGCCGCTTGGACTCTGGTCACCAACGCGATCCTCAACCTGGACGAAACTATTACCAAGGGCTGACCTATGAATCCGCACTACGAACTGCAATCGCTCCTGACTCGCCGCCATTTTTTCGGGCGCTTGAGCGGAGGAATCGGAACGCTCGGACTCGCCTCTCTGCTGAACCCCCAAGTCTTCGCCGCCACCGGACAACCCTCCGCCAGCCATGGAGTGCTCCCAGGACTGCATTTCGCTCCCAAGGCGAAGCGCGTGATCTATTTGTTCATGTCGGGTGGGCCATCGCATATCGATCTCTTCGACTACAAGCCGGGCCTGAAGGCTCATCATGGCAAAGAGTTGCCCGGATCAATCCGGATGGGACAGCGCCTGACCGGTATGACCTCCGGTCAAAGCTCTTTCCCCTGCGTGGCTCCCATGTTCTCGTTCCAGCAATACGGCAAGAACGGAACCTGGGTCAGTGAGTTGCTGCCTCACACTGGCAAAATCGTGGACGACATCTGCCTGATCAAGTCCATGCATACCGAGGCGATCAACCATGATCCGGCAGTCACCTACATTCAGACGGGCCATCAGCAAGCCGGACGCCCGAGTTTGGGTGCCTGGCTCAGCTACGGCATCGGCAGCGAGAACCAGCAGATGCCAGCCTTCATCGTGATGGTCTCCCAAGGCAGCGGCAACAAGACAGACCAGCCTCTCTCCACGCGCTACTGGGGCAACGGGTTCCTGCCGGGGCAACACCAAGGTGTCCGTTTTCGTTCAGGATCCGACCCGGTGCTCTATCTGAGCAACCCACCCGGACTGAACAAGGAGTCCCGACGCAGCATGCTCGACAGCGTTGGTCAGCTCAACGCCATGGCCGCCCAGAGCTTCGGGGACCCCGAGATCAATGCCCGGATCGCCCAATACGAGATGGCCTACCGGATGCAGGCATCGGTGCCCGAGCTGACCGATCTTTCCGGGGAACCCAAGCACGTGCTTGAATCCTATGGGATCAAGGAAGGCGCTACCGATGGCGGGTTCGCCCGCAACTGTTTGCTGGCGCGTCGAATGGTCGAACGCGGAGTCCGCTTTGTGCAACTCATGCATCGGGGGTGGGACCAGCACGGTGATCTGCCTCGTCAAATTCGGGGCCAATGCCGCGACGTCGATCAGCCCAGCGCCGCCTTGGTTAAGGACCTTAAGGATCGCGGCCTACTCGAGGACACGCTGGTCATCTGGGGCGGGGAGTTCGGCCGAACGGTTTACAGCCAAGGGTCGCTTACCAAGGATAATCACGGACGTGACCATCATGGAAGATGCTTCACCTTGTGGATGGCTGGCGGCGGAATCAAGTCAGGTGTGGTCTACGGACAGACCGACGACTTCTGCTACAACATCGTGCAAGACCCGGTCCACATCCACGATTTCAACGCCACGATGCTTCACTGCCTCGGGCTCGACCACGAGAAACTCACCTTCAAGTTCCAGGGCCGGCATTTCCGCCTAACCGATGTGCACGGGGAGCTGGTCAAAGGGATCCTCGCCTAGCAGCAACCACCGCCGGCGCGATGGGACGGCTGTTGTGAGTCGTCAGTCAGGTAGGGCGAGACTCTGTCGAGCCCACTCCTGCCCCAGGCTCAGGATAATAAAAGGGGCCACCCAGCGAGGGCCGAGAGGCGATCGTCAACACCCTGGCTCTCCCCGACGCAGCTCCTAACAGGTTCGATCACCTCGGGCCGATCAGGGCTCGAGCGGAAATCAGAACTATAAACCTCATCGGACCGCTTCGTGGTCAAGTCTCTCCCTACCCCGAATCGTCACCAAGGTAGGGAGGAATAGCCCCCACGTGGACAACCCGCAGAACGACTAGTCTAAGTCCAGCGGCCGGCTCGCTAAAGACCAGCACCCGTTCGTCAGAGAGACTTCCCCTCTTTATGGTTGGACGACCACCCGGTAGTAACGCTCCGGTTCATCACGAGGATCGATCCCGCTCAAGGTAGCCTGGGCTCCGACACCCAGCACCTCAGCAAAAGGTGCCCAGGCGGCTTCGTCGAGTCGATCCCTGTACTGAACTTGGTAGCGAATTCCATTCTCCGCACCAAAAGACAGGGTGAGCGAACCATCCTCCGCGGTTGCAACACTCAGCTGCGGCGGAACTACCACTTCCGGGGCTTTGACCGTGATCGACACGTTCACGCTTCGAGACAGAGGCGGCACGCCCTGATCGGTGACCACTATCGTCATGGTGTATTCGCCAATCTGTTCGGCCGAAGGCGTCCAGTTGAAGTCGCCAGTGTCCGGATTGATACCTGCCCCCAGCGGGCTACCACCGGCCAGTGCGAAGGTCACGATCTGCTCCGGCACATCGGAATCCGTCGACACCGCCGTGAAACGAAGAGGCAATCCGGCCACCACGGTCTGACTAGGAATAGCAACCAGTCCAGGGATGGTATTCACCTCCAGAACTTGGATAGCCACCTCCACGGTCGCTGCCAACGAAGGAGTCCCGTTGTCAGCAGCCTCAATCGTGACCAAGAAGTTGCCCGGGCCCTGCTCCTCAGTGGGGGTCCAGGTGAATCGACCCGTCGTGGCATCGATGGCGGCACCCGCCGGAGGGTTGTTGATCAACCGGTAGCTGAGTTGTTGGGTGACATTCGGATCCGTCGCTTGCACGGTGAATGCCAGCAGAGTCTGCTCGTCCACTTCTTTCGAAGAAACGGCACCCAAGGTCGGTGGGTAGTTGGCATTCGTCGCGTCGTTCTTCTTGCGCGGGGTCGGAGCCGGCATGTAGACCATAGGCAACGGACCACCGTCTGGGAATCGACCGATACTGTAGTCGGTAACCTGGGCCGGAAATCGGAAGCCATCTACCAATCGATCATCAGGAGCGATCAACGCCAATTCCTCGCCTCCTGCCGAAAGCTGGAAGTCCACATGCAGATCGGGACGCGCCGCCTGGTTCAGGCTGGGATCCCCATCGGCCCAGACCAGCAAGAAGCCCCCGGCGGGAATGGCGTAGCCAGCCGGGATAGTGAATGGGTTGGAGTTGGTCAGGTTGTCCGTCAGCCGATACCCAGCCAAGTCCACGGTCGAGGTGCCACCATTGTAAATCTCAAACCAGTCGCTGAACCTGCCCGTAGCAGGATCTGCAAGGGTCTTTTGATTCGAGGCCATCACCTCGTTGAGCGTGATGTTCACATCCGGATAGACGGGGTTGTTGGTTCCTCCCTGGGTGACGTAGAAGAAGGACCGCCGATTGCGCGGCTCCCCATCCGGAAAACTTCCATAGCTCCGGTCGTTAGGAAGGACCGGATAGTGAATGTAGTCGATGACCGCCGGAGCCGACGGATTACCCTGGAGGCGCACCAGTGCCACAAACCCGTTGGTGGGCGAAATCCGGAACGGTGTGTGCAGCGCCCCCGCCGCGGTCTCGTTGGGCTCGCCATCCGTCCAGAGAGTCAGGAACTGCTTGGGGGCAATCGTCGTTCCCGCCGGGAACGGCCATCGCGTCAAGTTCGTCGTGCTGTCGGTGAGATACAAACTCGACAAGTCAACCGCCACATCGCCGGAGTTGTAGAGTTCAACGAAGGGCTCCCGATCGCCGGCATTGTCCGTGGCCCCATTCACGTTGTTCGGCAAAATCTCGTTGATCCACACGAGCGGGAACGCGGGGAGGGTCTGACGCACGAGATTGGTCCGCCCTGGGGTGACTCGATTCAGATCGTTGGTAGCGGTCGCCGCCCAGTTGGCGACACGGTAGGTGTCCTTGGTCGCATCGACGAGTTGCAGAGAAGGTCCGAACCCATCCGCCTGAACGGGCCAAGGCAGCACATTGTCATACCGAACATCATTGATCACCAGGTCGTTATCCGGAGTCTCACCCGGCTTGACCAGGCTCAGACGCTCCCCGCCGGAATCCAGCGAACCAGCGAACTCGTCCCAGACGGTAATCCCGGAGCCGTAAGCCAGAGCAAAGTCAGCGCGGCTCTTCGCGAGAATCATATAGCTCGAGGGGGAGATAAGGCTGCCCGCCGGGAACACGTAGCTCAATCCATCCAGGCGATACCCGGAAAGATCAAAGGGGGTCGTGGTGGAGCGGTTGAAGAGTTCGACAAATGAACCCCTAGGGCTGGTTGGATTGTAGTGGATCTCATTAATCACCACAAAGTCGCTGGGCTGCTGCGGAACACCGTTGTAGGTGACGGTGATGACGTCGCTGCCACCGGATACCACATTCCCCCGAAGGTCCTTGCCGACCAAGGTGAGCACGTTGGCCCCGTTGGCCAGCGGAACGCTGATGGAGTAACTGGTGAAGCCGGTCCATTTGACCGGATAGGGAATCCCGTTGACTTCGATCGTGGCCACTTCAAAAGGAGCGCGGCCGGTAATCGTCGCCACGGAGTTGGCCGAGACAAAGTTGTTACCTCCGTTGTTGGTAATGGATAGCCCGATCACGTTCGCGGCGGCCACCTGCGCTCGCAGATACTCCCGACGTTGGTCGATGTACTGCCCAATATCCGCGGTCCCGGCCAGGCCGCTGATCTTGTTCTTGCTCAGAATGATTCGCCGAGAATCGATCTGTGGCGCGTAGCGCGAAGGCTGCATAGGGCCCGAGATCCCATCCAAGAACGCCCGATACAGCATGCGGCGGAAGGTGGGATTGTCATAGACCCGGGTGTTCATAACCGGGTCTTGTCCGCCCCACAGCGCGTCCGTCGGCCCATTGCCCAACCCGAGCACAAAGTCGATGTCCCACGGCAGCAGCACCCATTTAGCGCCTGGCTGACGGTAGAGATACATGTTCTGCCCAACGTTGAAGGTCCAGGAATCCCAATTACCCATCATGCGGTGGTAAGCGAAGACGCGCATCCACTCTTCCATGTCGGCAATATTCATCAGTCCGGGCACGTGATCGCCCGACGCGTTGATCGCTTCTACCAGCTTGAAGAAGTTGGTGTAGTTGTTGGCGCTGTCGTTGGCCCGCAGCTGCCAGTTCCACCGGTACCGCGCGAGGTCAAAGACGCCACCGGTGGTACGGAACTGCTCCATGGTAGCCCCGGTGGCCCCGCTGGTGCTGTTGTCCTCAAACCACACCGCAATCTTGAACAACTCACCCACCTCGCCCGAGGGGTACCAAGCCTCCGCATAGGGATTGCTCGGCTGCTCGGCGTCCTCGGAGATGGACTGATGGAGGGTCCCGTTCCGGTAGAACAAAATGTAATGCGCATGCAGGTAGGACAGGCCCAACTCGCGACTGAACCAGTTGGCGACCCGGCCGCGCAGGCCACTGGCTTCTGCTCCGCCATTGCCCGTCGCTCCGAAAACACGATCGCGAACACCCAGCAACAGATCATCGGCCGGAACCGTGATGGCGAAGTCCCCAGTCCCACTGTGGTAAGGGCTGCCCTTGTCCCGGAAACCGACGTTGTAGATGATGCGTCCGTTCCCATAAACCAGCGTCGCATCGCGATAAAAGTTGTTCAACGCGGTGGAAGCTCCCCGAGCGCTCTCGGTCGCGGCCGTGCTCCACAGGTGGTAGTGGCCGAAGCTTCCGAAGGGAATGCCGTCATTGAAGCGGACCAGGCATTCCTGGGCGGGGGCACCAGCCGGGAAAACTGTCCCTGCCGGAACGGCCGCTGCATCCAGAGCCTCCACTCGGAACGCCATGATGCCCGAAGCGCGACCCGGGACCGTGCCCGAGTAAACCCCGTCTCCAGCCACTTCATCGCCCCCGGTTCCGTCGTCCAGCATGACGACGTTGGTCAGAGTCTGCGTGGAGTCGAAACGGTATCGCACAGTCACCGCGCCCACTCCATCGGGATCGGAAACCCGGCAAGTCACCACCACCGGCTCGCTCGCCCGCGGCAATGCGGGAGAATGGCTCACGTGGTAGATGGCAGGCCCAGCGTTGTCCACCCGACGGCTGTTCAACTGTCCCGGCGAGCCAAGGTTGGGAGGGACGTCCATCTTACCAGCCAGCTCGAGCCAGTTGCCCTGGAGCCTTAGTAAGATCTCCGGCCAGCCCGCCATCCAGCGAACCTTGGCCTTGATGCGCCCCGTGTTTCCGCTGGCCAGACCATTCGCCAAGGCGCGGCGAACGCTGTTGATGCCCGTATCCCCATCGCCCTGCGCCCGAATGTGCAGGCTCCGGCTCCCGCCGATGCCGTTGTTCGTGTCGATGGTGCTGAGGCCGTGCGTTCCGGTCATCTCCCACCGCTGCGTCGTGTTCGTCGCCTCGAAGGAACCGTTGACCAGGAGATTGGTGCTCCCCACCTTGATTACTTCCACATCGTCCACCTGACACTCCCCTGCCCCCTGGAGTAGGATCAAAAGTCGGTTGGGAGTGTAGGTTCCGTTGCCGTTGTCGAGAACACCCGTGAAATCGAGCGTGGTCCAATCCGCTTTCGTGGTCTCGTCCGAGTCAGCCCAGCTGGCAGCCTGCTGAAGGTCGGCCCGTGGGTCGATCAGCTCCAAACTGGAACCGCCCCCATCAGCCCACTTGCCCCAGCGGCCTCCCGTCCCATAGGTCACTTCCGACACAACCACGGGCAGGGTCACCGTCGCCGGGTTTTGTGGGGTCCCCACATCGAAGGTCTGAGGCTTGCTCAAAACCACGGAGTCTCCTCCGTTCCCAAGCGTGCCCGAATAGTCGCCCGCGGTGTTGGCTGCGGACAGGTGTCCATATTTCGAGAGCAACCGGGCGGAATTTTTGGCAATCACTAGATACCCACCGGGGGCCAGAATGCGGCCCGTCGGGATGGTGTATTCAATGCCCGATGTAAAACTCCAGCCCGCCAAGTCGACGGGCGTGGTGCCCCGATTGTGCAGCTCGACATACTCGTCGTTGCTATCCTGGGTAATCGGGTTGTACATGATCTCGTTGATCACGACCGCTTCGGGTTTCCATCCCGAGTTCGAAGCACCCGGCGTGGCCGTTGCCAAGGGACGGATGACCGTCGCGCCATCGGGAACTCGCCCGTGACTCACCCCTTTTTCCTGGGGACCGAAGCGAACGGCATCAATCACCCGCGTCCCCGTCGAATCGATCAGATAAATAGACTCCCCGACCGAATTCAGTCCGAAGCCCAACTGCGCGCTGTCAAATGACATCAACCCGCGCGCGGCCAGCGAGGTCCCGGCCGCAATCTTGAACTTGTTTGTGGTCGGATCGTCCGAGAGGTAGCACCCAGACAGGTCCACCGCTGCGGTGCTGTGGTTGTAAAGTTCAACAAAGTCCACTTGTCCGACCGACTCGTGCGCCAAGAATTCATTGATGACGATCGAGGTCAAAGCCGAGGGCAGGATTGCCTCCATCTGGCCCGGCGTCCCTCCATTCATCTCGCTGGAGGCCCAGGCTCGGGGATCTGCCTCGCCATAGCTGGGTCGACGCAGAACCAGCGAGGGACCAGCACCATCCGCACCAACCGGCCAGGGAGCCACCGTCGCATAATCTACCTGCAGCTTCAGGGCGCCCCGAGCGTCCTTGAGTTGAACGGAGTCGCCGGAGTTGTTGAGAGAACCAGTCCACGGTCCGAGCACATTTGCCAAGCCATAAGCGTTTTGAACAGCGCTCGGATCGGCCGCGATCACCAGGAAGGCACCTGCCTCAAGCCGATAGCCGGCCGGAAACTGATATTGAATACCTCCCGTGATTTCGAATCCTGTGAGCTCCTCGAAAATGGACCCCGCGTTATAGATCTCAATAAACTCCAGATTAGGCGCCCCTGCTCCCGAAGACCTCGGATGATACATAATTTCCGAGAACACCAGCCCCGTGCGTCGGCTGGACGGTCCCAAACGTTCGACTTTGGGCAACTCCGTGACGACCTTGGTGCTCACTGTGTTGCCGTAGTCGCGCAGCTCCGCCTCGCTGGCCGCCGAACTCGATTGACTCGAAAGGGCTAGCCCCACCAGCACTGTATTCGAAATCGTGGTGAAACTATTGGTTCCCAAGAGCACCCAAGACTGGCCGTCCAGACTCGCATACCCGCTGAACAGATTTCCCGAGCGGCGCAATCGAAGCCAGGTGTAGGGATAGTTCACCGGCATGCCAGTGCCCGCGGAACTGACGGTGGTGGCGGTCCCCGTGGTTTTCCGAACCTCGAAGAAACAACCCAGCTGGGCGGAGGAGGCCAACGCGGCGGCGAAGACCGAATTCGTCGCCAAGGTCTCGCGCGCCATCAAGCCGACATGAAGAAACGCATCGGTGATAGTGGCCTTGGCGATGCGCCCCTGCAGGTCAAAGTCACCGGAGCGCGGCTCCCAGCTAAAACCAAACTGGTCGCTGCTGCCTCCGATATCGCTGCCCGCACCCGAGACGGCGAAGCCCCCCGGAATTCGGTTCAACGTGCCGATCGCGGTGGGCCGTCCAATATCGGTGGCAACCAACTGAACCGCCACGAAGCTGATCTGGGTCCCCTCGAGAATCGTGTTCGGGGTCGCCGCAATATCACGAACCCCCGAGAGCGTCACGGTGTAGCTCTGATCGAAGGTCAACGGGCTGCTCAGCGTGAGATCGATGGTTGTCGGATCCGCTCCCGCTTCAGCGGCCGTCACGCCGATTCCCCCGGAGAGCGAAAAGAACCCGGCCGCCGCGCCGACGGGAGGAAAAACCGCCTCATCAAAGAACAGCCGAACCTTGTCAGATCCCAAGCTCAGCGCCCGGATGGCCGAGGGTTTACCGGTGTCGGGCACTACGTGCAAAGTCACCTCTGCGCTCAAAGTCGTGCCAATCACGTTGGTAAGGACGCAACGCACGCGGGTGCCGTCCATACCCAAGCTGGGCACGAAACTGAGCACGGTGTTGGTGCCTCGCAACACATTAACACCGTTGGTCTGCCACTGGATAGCGGCCGGATCATCGGAGCCGATCGCGAGCGAGAAGGTCGCCGCCCGGTTCTCAGTCACGGTCACATCCGCAGGCTGCACTCCAACCACCGGCGGACGAGCACGCACCAGCTTGAGATAGTCCAGGAACCCACTCGTGGCGGTGTACCGAAAGGTTTGGTTGCTGCCGCCGAGGTCTAAAATAACTACCCGGTTGGCGGTATCGCGCAGAATGACCAATCGGTTGGTTTCGTAACTGCCCGTGCCCGGCCCCTTAAACGTTCCCTTGCGAGAGGTGGTCTGGCTCGTGTTGGTGGCAGCAATCGAAGTAATGGTCGAAAACACGCCCTGGCAGAGGTCCGGCCCGGTGTCCCCGTGCGACATCGCGGCGTAAACCAAATAGCGCCCGACTGGCAGGTTGCGCGTGTAGTTGAACCACTCGTTTCCTTTCAAAGCCCCAAGCCGAAAATTGGTCGTCATCGTCCACGCCTCGCGGTCCCGATCCGTGCTGGCTAGGATGGGGATGCGTGAGTCGTTGCGGTACAGCGGGCTGCTCGCATCCGCCGTCCGGTTGTAATCGACGGAGATTACCGCCGTGTTCAAACCGGCGAACGCGCCGCCCAAATACGGCATCTGGTTCGCGACCGCCAATGTCTGGCCCCGGGCATAATTGAAGTCTTCCGCCTCAATGACGAAGAGGTTGGTCAGGTTTTGCTGAGCCAGCCCCGAACTGGACCCCAGCAGAGCTCCCCCTAAAATGAGTGACATCCTGGAAACCAGCGACCACCAAGAAACAAACGTGCGCATGTTAGTGAGTTGAGAGTTGGGAGGGAAAAACCGACAGGCAACCGACACCGCAAAAGCAGCGGGTACGACGTACAGATAACAGCCGGAGCCACATGGATAAGTGAGTGTGGACGATCTTGAGCCTTTGGGCAAGCGGCCGTCCGAAAAATGTCACCCACAACCCGCGACCTGGGCCGGCTTGACAAAACAGTTGCGCCTCAAAAACGTACATCCAAGCATCGGAGAACCTCTTCTCCCAGGTCTTCATCGGCTTGATTCGGGAGGACTTCAGCCCCTTCCCACCTGAGTTTAATCGATGACCTGACGCTCCAGTTCCCTCACATAGCGAAGACGATCTCGGTTGGACAGAGCGCCCAAGTGCACCAGAAACTCCCCCGGCACAAAGGTTTCCAGCGAAGAGTTCATGACCGACTGGGGCAGGATGGCCACCTTTGACCAGTCACCCTTGAAGTGTTGTAATACGGCCTTAACAGTGTTCTGTTCCCACTTGTCCCCAAACCCATCGGGATTCCGACGTACATCCCCCAGAAAATAGACAGCCTTGAGGAACTCCAGGCTCCAAGACGTGCTGCGGATTAAGAAGACCCCCGTGTTCAGCCCGTTGAAATCGCTGGCGAACGCCACATCACAAGCCGCCGGAATAAGGTGGTCCACCCGCACACGCTGGTTCATGGGGAGGGTGTCGGCATCCACCCACATCACCGCCATGTGTCGTTCCTCCAGCACTCGCTGAACGGCCAGAACCTTGCTCCACGCCGTCGGGCGTTCGGGATCCAGTGTCTTCTCAAAACACACGAACCCATATCCATGCCTCGACGCGTAGCGCTCCCACATCGGCCGGGTTAATTCTCCGATGCACGCCATCTGAGCATCATAGAGCATCACAATGGTCAAGGGCTGGGCTGTTCCCGATCCCCGCGGGTTCGGCACAGCCTTTACCCGCCGATACCGCTCATCCACCCCCGAGGCCACAGGTTTCGAACTCCAGTCCCGAGTGGCGCCCACCCCCTGGAGCGGCCGAGCGATGCGAGGAGTCCAGCGCTGGCGTAAATCCTCCAGGAACCCACAACATTCACGGTGGTAGCGAAAGCCCGCAACCCGCTTCGGAGAGACAAACAGGCTCCACTTGTCGGTGTTGCGATGCTGAAACAGCAGCCTACCGCGAAAGTCATACTGTCGCATGCGCCCGTCGGGAGACCTACCGGGCATGACATACGATTTCCCCACTTTGTGAAAAGCCAGCCGGAAAGTCTCCTTGTCCCCGTGCGTGAGGGGATAAAAGAAATCAGAGTGCTCGTTCATCCACAGTGCGACCCGCAGCGCTTTCGAACACCGGCGCTTGTCCACCAGCAGTTGGCCTGTCTCAAAGGGACGGTCTCCGGCCTGAGCCAAGCCGCATAACCGAGCAGCCTCCGGCTTGAATCCCGTGCCCGGATTATCGGGCCAGAATACCGCCCCCACCTCACGGAACTCCCGAGTCTCAAACAGGAACTCAGGATCACGCACCACCACGTTGTCAGCATCCAACAGCAACACTTCCTCAAACCGGGAGTGCACCAGCGCATATGGCTTGAGTTCCCATCCCCCAAGCTTTCTGACGGGATGCCTCCGCGCAGTGGCCAAAGCATCCACGCACCGGACTCCCCAAGGACGGAGCAGTCCCCTCATCTCGGAGGTCATCTCCCGCGACCCCAGATACCAGAGTTCGATCGGCAGTCGACAACCCACCAGCCGCAGCATGCGAATAGCCACCCAGGCGCAGGTAAAATAGCGCACCCCGCCCGCGCACAGGACGATGCCGCGGCCTCTGCCTCTGCCCAGGTCCGACAACCCGGGCAGAAGCTGCAGAAAACGCTCGAGCGCGGGCCGAACATTTGCAGCGGTCAACGGCGCCAAGTCCAACGGATTACCCTGGGTCTCGCTCTCCGCGCGGTGGGCCGCAGCAAGTTCTCGGCGGTTCAGGAAACGAAGCCGCCCCCCCTCAAAAAATCGCTGCACCCGCCCCACCACTTCGCGGGCGGTGATTAAGTGCATGCAGTGCGGCAAGCCCTCGACGACATCTACGCAACGGTTCGATCTTCGGTCCCGCCCGTCGCCATCGCCCAACGGAACGGTCCGCGAACGCCAACACCCTCCCGCGGCGCAACAGGGCAACTGACCAATGGTGTGCAAGAACTCGTGTCCTGGATACGCCTCCCAGTGCGAAGGTTCGCGGCCGCCGGCCACAACGACGCAGGGACGTAAACCATCGGCGAGACGGCGAGTCGGGACGGCAGCAGCCAAGTGCATCAGTCCAGTAACCCCGCACAGCACCCCCTGGCATCCATACACCAGGCGGACCAGGTCGCGAATGGATGTCCGGCCGCGAAGGTCGATGGTGCCGCGCAGCTTGGGATGATGGTGGCCGGCCTGGCCCAGCTGCACAAACTGAACCTTGCCTTGCAGCTGGTCAACGACCTCCTGATAGCGAGCTGAGTCCCACCACTTGATGGTGACATCGTGCTTGCCGCCAGCCAGCACCAGCCAATAGGGGAATCGAGTGGATATCCACGCGCTCAGCGGATTCCGCTCCCTCCGCTCGCGGGCAGACAGATGGAGATCGCCCCGAAACTCCGTAGCCCTCACCTCCAAGCCCAGCCGAGCGTTCAGGTGATCGATGTAGCCGTGGACAAAGTGAAACGGAACCTGGTTGCTCCACTGGATCAGCGGGTAGTCACAGCGCACCACCTCCACGTCAGGATCGGCTGGGTCCAGGGGAGTGAGATGAGGATTATTCTCCCAGACTTCAGCACAGGTGGTTCGAACATCCGTTAAGAACTGGTTCGGGTAGCAGCGATGTAGATCGCGGACGGCGGCCGTCAGCATGACCACATCCCCCAGGGAAAGCTCGGTCTGAAGAATGAGTTTTCGCAACGGCCCCGCCTCTGTTCTCCGGTTCAGGACTGACACTGCTTGAGGTGCCAGATCTGGTCGACCAACTTCGGGTCAGCCACAATCCGCCCTACCGCCTGGTCCAGAACCTCCTCCAGCCCGGGCACAGCTGGGCGATTTCTGGCCGAGGACAGCCTCCCTTTTAGCGCGAGATGAGGAGCTAGCGCCAACCTCAGCCACTTCCGTATCAACTCACGCTTTACCGGAGTGGAAACCTTCCCGGAACTTTTTCTTCCGTCCCATCTCGGTTCCGCCACAGCCGGGAGCAGCGGGCCACCCAGCTTGCGCCAGTGAGAAGGAATTGTCCGTGAGCGCGGGCGGGGAGGACGCCCCGAGGGGCTGTCGCTATGTGAGGGCGGAGGACCACTTGAGGAAGAGGATCCGGCAAGGGAAGAAAGGATCCGGCGCCGAGTCGCTAAGGGAGAGCTGACGGGCAGTTTTTTGCTTGGCATAGCAATGGTTTGAGTCCTGATCTCAACGATGAGCCCAGAATGGCTCCATCCTACTATCGGCGGCAAGTGACAATTTTGAAGGAGGAGACGTCGCTAGCTGCAAATCGTTCTGGCCATGAATATCTCCTCCCCTCTAACGTCCTTAGAACGCTCAACTCAACATGTCTATGCGCATCTCGTACGGTTTCAACCAAGTTTCGGCCCGCTCGCTCACCCAAGTGATCGTGGGCGCTCTGCTCCTGTGCCAGAGCGCCAGCATCTCCGCGCAAAGTCTCGCCGGCAGCGCCACTCCAGTCTCCAAGCTGCGCGTGGCTCCCGGCTTTCAGGTGGAACTGCTCTACACGGTCCCCAAGGACAAGGAAGGCTCTTGGGTCAACGTCTGCACCGATCCTCAGGGAAGATTAATCGTCAGCGATCAATACGGCGGACTGTTCCGAGTCACCCCGCCGGCTCTGGGTAGCAAATCCAACGACACCAAGATCGAGAAGATCCCCGTTGACCTCGGCGAAGCGCAAGGATTGCTCTGGGCCTTCGACAGCCTCTATGTGGTGGTCAATAAGGGCAGAACTTACACCAGCGGACTTTACCGCGTCCGCGATACCAACGGGGACGATCAATTGGATGAGGTCAAAATGTTGCGCAAGATCGAAGGGGGAGGAGAGCACGGCCCCCACGCCGTGATGCTGCATCCAGACGGAAAATCCTTGGTCGTCGTCTGCGGCAACCACACCAAGCCCACCACGTTCAACAGCTCACTGGTGCCTCAAGTCTGGGGTGAAGATCACCTCATCCCCCGCATGTGGGATGCCGGTGGCCATGCCGTAGGAATCCTGGCGCCCGGAGGTTGGATCGCCAAGACCGACCCTCAGGGAGAAAAGTGGGAGCTGATCAGCATGGGCTATCGAAATCAATTCGATGCCGCCTACAACCGAGAAGGCGAACTCTTCGTCTACGACGCCGACATGGAATGGGATATGAACACCCCGTGGTACCGCCCCACACGCGTCTGTCACGCAGTCAGCGGTAGCGAATTCGGCTGGCGCAGCGGCACCGGAAAATGGCCGATCTACTACCCTGACAGCCTGCCCGCAGTCGTCAATATCGGCCCCGGATCGCCAACGGGAGTCTGCTTCGGGTACGGAGCGCGTTTTCCTCAGAAATACCAGGATGCGCTCTACATCTGCGACTGGAGCTATGGCAAACTTTATGCAGTTCACCTCCAGCCCAATGGCTCCACGTTTGGAGGACAATTGGAGGAGTTCGTAACCGGAAGCCCCCTGCCCTTGACGGATGTCATCGTCAACCCCAAGGACGGAGCCCTGTATTTCACGATCGGCGGCCGACGCACCCAGTCCGCTCTCTACCGAGTCACAGCCTCGAATGCCAGTCTGGCGCAAACCACCCCGTCACCGGCCAGCAGGGATGGCGAAGCCAAGCTCCGAGCTGCCCGGCGCAAGCTGGAAGCCTTCCACGGACAGAAAAACCCGGAGGCGGTCAAGGTGAGCTGGAGCTACCTCAAGCACTCCGACCGCTTCGTTCGGTGGGCCGCCCGTGTAGCCCTGGAGCATCAGGATCCCTCCTCGTGGCAGCAGCGCGCGCTGCGGGAAACCAATCCGCAGGCCTCCCTTGAGGCGCTCCTCGCTCTGGCTCGCGTCGGAGACAAAAGCCTGCAGTCCGAACTGCTCAACTCCCTCGGAAAGCTCCGTTGGAATCGACTGAGTGAAGCCCAACAACTGTCCTTACTCCGTGTCTATTCGCTCGCCTTCATTCGAATGGGCGCGCCGGACGCCGCCACCGCGCAGCGCGTCGGCGATCAGCTCGACCAGGTTTACCCCGCCTCCAGCCGAGCTCTGAACGCGGAGCTCAGCAAGATGCAGATCTACCTCCAACACCCCCAGGCCGGCGCCAAAACCTTGGCTCTGCTTGACAAGGCTCCCACCCAGGAGGAACAGCTGGACTATGTCTACGCCCTGCGCATCTTGAAGTCGGGTTGGACTCCGGCCCTCCGGGCCAGTTACTTTGCCTGGTTTAACAAGGCCGCCAGCTATCGAGGTGGACATAGTTTCGCCGGTTTCGTGAAAAACATTAAAACCGAGGCGCTGAAGGGTTTGTCGGAAACCGAGCTTGCTGCCCTTAAGCCCATCCTGGACGTGAAGCCGGTCCGAAAGTCCCCCCTAGATGTCATGGCCGGCAGCACGCTCGCAGGACGAACCACCTCTCGGGATTGGACCGTCGCGGACTTGGCCCCCGCGCTGGACAAGGGCCTCAAGGGAAGAAGCTTTCAGAAAGGGCGCGAACTCTTTGGAGCCGTAGCCTGCGCAGCCTGCCATCGATTCAATGACGAGGGAGGTTCTTACGGTCCAGACCTGACTGGAGTCGTGGGCCGCTTCAGCCCCAAAGATCTGTTGGAGTCCATCGTCCAACCGAACAAGGAAGTGAGCGATCAGTATGCTCCAGTCGTTGTCACCCAAAAAGATGGCGAGCAAATCACGGGCCGGGTCGTCAACTTGAATGACAATAACGTGATGATCAGCCCGAACATGTTCGACCCGAACGAAATCGTCTCGGTCAATCGCAACAATGTGGTGTCCATGGAACCCTCGAAGGTCAGCCTCATGCCCGAAGGGCTCATCAACACACTGAAGGAAGAGGAGATCTTGGACCTGGTAGCCTATCTGCTGTCGAAGGGCGATGAGAAGAGCCCCATGTTCAAGAAGAACTAGGGCCCCATCAACACATCGCCGTCAGTTACCCTGACCGAGCCACCACGGCGACGTAAACGTCGCCGTGGTTGAAGTGTCAGGGTATCGACGTCGACTTTCCGTCCGATGAGCCTGAGCCGGCGGGAGAGCGGGAGGCGTTGAGGCTGACGAGAGCCTGGTGGCGAAGATCCGCCGCCAGCGCCCAGAGTAACACAGCCGCCCCGAAGCCGAGCGAGACCAGAAAAGTCCAGCCTGCCGCCGTTCCCAAGCAAATCCCACTCGTTTCGAGCCACGGCCGTCGCTCCAAATACCAAGCGCACAGAACCACCAAGGCCAAGGGCTGAACGAAACCGAGGGCGACTAAACCGCGGGAAATCCAGGCGGGAACCGCCTTCAGGTCGGCCGGGCCGGCGGCGATCGAAAAAAACGAGACCAAACCGGCTAGGGCGTGCACCACCAGGGCCATGAAATAGCGCACCAACTCGGGCTGCGTTGCCCCCCAACTGCTCAGACAGACGCATTGCATCACTAACACCCCGGTTGCGATCCAGCGAGGGCTCAGCACAAGAACGTAGGTCAACAGGCAGGGGGAAGGCTCAGCTCCGATCAGGCGACGCGAGCGACCCAAAAAGGCAGGCAAAATGCCGGTGATCACGACCGCAACACTCACCGAAGCGAGCGTCCAAGAATTCATAAGGCCGACTCGTGAAGATGTCCCTTGGGTTCGGCAAAAAACATGGCACCCAGGTTCGGGACGAACAACGACCCAAAATACAGACAGCCCCCCGACTTGAGCCGCCAGAAGCCCCAACTACATCCTCGCCCCAAAATGATGGGGCGTGCCAATCCCGAACAACACAACCAATTCATAGGCAAGACTTAACCTCAGCAACAAGCAACCAGGGCGGGCCCCGTCCCAGCGTTCACGACGTCAAGAGCTTGCAACTTCGACCGGTCATGTCGAGAAATGTTCAAAAGGATTCTCCCTAGCAGCCTGTCGGACTTGTCCCCAACGGACGTGAGTCCGGCTGTGAACCTCATTTGTGCTGAAGAATGACATAGGAAACGTCGCGGCAGGCTGCTAACTATTTTTCCTACGGAAAAGAGTCGAGCCACTGAGAGAATGAGACCTCAGATGAAGACTCAGAAGGGACGGGAGGAGTACAAGCTTAGGCAGCAAACGGTGGAGCCGGTGTTTGGAGTCATCAAGAGTGTGCTTGGCTTTCGGAGGTTCAGGCTGCGTGGATTGGAGAAAGCGAAGCTGGATTGGACGCTGGGGAGCACGGCCTACAACCTCAAGAGACTGCACCGGATGGTGGGGGCGGTCTAAAAGGCAAGGGCAGCGGGATGAAAAGAGGCAAAACGGGCGGTTTTGAAGAATCAGATGGGTTCCTCACCCCGACTCCGAGTCGGGGTGGTTGCTAGCAGGCCGGCATCCAAAAAAACCCGAGAACCGAACAATAGCCCTGGCGGGCACCCTGCAGAACGATGTTCTAGGTCCGACGGCCTGGTAGGCCAGAAAGAATCACCCCGGAACAGAGCCTTCCTTGGCTTCCTCTGTCCCGGGGTGTTGATCAAGCGACGAACGCGAGGTCCGCCTCTTGTTTTTTCTCCACGAGGCTAACTAAGAGATTAGCCTCAAAACCGATTGTGGCACGGAGTTCGCCTGCGCCAACATCGCTGTGCCTGACTGAGACAGGATGTTGTATTTTGCGTAGGCAGTGCTCTCTTCTGCGACGTCTACATCCTTGATCCTACTATTCGCAGAAGACAGGTTGTCACGCAACACCGACAGCTGTTCTGAGGTGTATTGCAACCGAGCCAAGCTCGCACCCGCAGTCGCACGATCCGAAGCCAGCTGGGTGATGGCGTTCTTAACCGTCGTCAGTGCTGTGGCGGCAGTACCCGCTGAACTCACGCTAGCGGAGGCCAGTCCGGTATAGGTGGCGCTGCCGAGGTTGACTCCCGACATGCTGAACGTCGTGCCTTCGCTGTCGATGGTGACGTTGAGGGCTGTGGAACTGAACAAACTCACCCCGTTGAAATCCTTCGTCGTCACATTCGTGATGTAGGCGGACAAGGTGGAGAATTCGTTGTTATACAGCACTCGATCGTTGTCACTCTTGGTGACATCCAGGGACAGAATGGCCAGTTCACTCATCCGGTCGAGTGCCTTGGCAACCTTGCCCATGAAACCGTCCTGGGTCTGGCTGAAGGAGACGGCGTTGTTAACGTTGTTCTTCGCAGCGTTGGTTCGGCTAATCTGCGCGTCGAACCGCATGGACACTGCCAGACCGGCAGCGTCATCCTCAGGCGAAGTGATCTTCGAACCAGAGGACAATCGGGCCAATGACTTGGCCAGCATGGTGGTGGATTCTGCGAGAAGACGAGCTCCGTTTAAGGCGGAGGTATTTGTATTAATAACCATAGACTTCCATGTTTAATCCCGAAGAGGGATTGGTATTTTCACGACGTCCTGTCGCGGGTAGGTTTTCTTCCTTAGGCACCCACCGTTTTCCTTTGCCGGAGTGATCCTTCAGGTCACCGGCCACCTGGTCTACCTGACAGGAAGTAAATCGACTTGCGGTGGGCTTCCTTGAATTATTTTTGTTAAAAACGGAGCCCGCGAAACCTCGTAGCACGAGGTCGACCTAATCACTGCCTGATGGTAGGGCGAGACTTTGTTCGAGCCCATGAATGCCCGAGGCTCTCCTGCAATCAATGGGGCAGCCCGATAAGGACCTCTCGGTAACGAGTACGAAACTTCGCTCCTCGCGGTGACCCTTTATACTTTTCCGCACGTCGGGCCACCTACCACCTACCACCTACCACCTACCACCTACCCCACCCCACTAACCCCTTCTTGCTCAGACTTGCTTTGGATCGCTGGATCTTTGATAGTCGCCTTCCCCGATGATCGGGAAGATCTTACGATGAAAGTGACGCTGAATTGGCTGAAGCAGTATGTGGACTTTTCCTGGTCGCCGGAAGAGCTGGGCGAACGCTTGACCCTGCTGGGATTGGAAGTTGAAGCCATGCACAAGATTGCTGGAGACTTCCAGCAGATCGTTGTTGGCCAAGTCATTACCCGCAATCAACACCCCAATGCCGACCGCCTGTCCCTGTGCACCGTCAACGATGGGACGGGGGAGCGCCAGATTGTTTGCGGCGCGCAGAATTTTAAGGCCGGGGACAAAGTTCCTCTCGCCCTGCCCGGCGCCATCATGCCGACCGCTCCGGGCGAACCGCCTTTTGTCATCAAGGTCGGAAAGATCCGAGGCTGCGAATCGCACGGAATGATGTGCTCCGCCAAGGAACTTGGATTGGCCGAGGACGCCGAGGGTTTGCTGCTGCTACCCGCGGATGCCAAAGTGGGACAGCCCTTCGCCGAGCATCTCGGGCGTTCGGGCAGCGACGTGGTCTATGATCTCGAGATCACTCCCAATCGCCCCGATTGGAATAGCGTGATCGGGATCGCCCGCGAAATCAGCGCACTCACGGGCAACCCGCTGCGGCTCCCCTCGCTGTCAGTCCCGGAAAGCACCGACGGCGAATCAGCGGCCGATCGTGTCGACGTCGAGCTGCAGGCCCCCGAGCTCTGTCCGCGTTACACCGCCCGGGTCTTGCTGGGCGTCGAAGTCCGCCCCAGTCCCGATTGGCTCAAGACCACGCTCGAAAAAGTGGGCGTGCGCAGCATCAACAATATTGTCGACGTCACCAACTTCGTGATGCTCGAAACCGGCCAACCCCTGCATGCCTTCGACTATCATCTGCTGTCGCGCGAAGGTGCCGGCAAACCGCGCATCGTGGTTCGCCCGGCCGCCGATGGGGAAACGTTTACGACCCTCGACGCCCAGGCCCGCACGCTGAACTCGCAGATGCTGCTGATTGCTGACACCTCCAAAGGCATCGCCCTGGCTGGGCTCATGGGCGGAGCCAACAGCGAGATTCAATCGACCACCCGCGACGTTCTGCTCGAGAGCGCCTACTTCAAACCGCAGAATGTTCGGGCCACCTCGAAAGCCCTGGGACTCAAAACCGACGCGTCGTATCGGTTCGAGCGAGGAGCTGATATTGGGATCTGCGACTGGGCCAGCCAGCGAGCCGCGCAGCTGATCCTGCAAACCGCCGGCGGCCGGGTCGCCTGCGGCGTTGTCGATGCCTATCCACAGCCCGCCCAGCCCAAAGAAATCACCCTGCGATCGGAGAAGACGCGCGCGGTGCTGGGAATCGACATCCCACTGGCTCAGCAGTCGGCCGGATTGCAAGGCCTCGGACTGAAAGTCGTCGCGAGTTCCGAGAGCGAAACCCGCTATCAAATCCCCAGCTTCCGCGTGGATCTTAAACGCGAGCATGACCTCATCGAGGAGGTGGGACGGCTCTACGGCATCGACAAGATTCCATCAACTCCCCCCCGGGGCGGCGTGGGATCCCATGTGTATGACTCCATCCATGATCAGATCGCGGAGGTTCGACGGCTGCTGACCGGTCTAGGACTTAACGAAGCCCAAGGCCAGACGCTGATCGCCGGAAACGCCGCGAAACGAGTGACTGCGCCCGCTAACCTGGTGGCTCTCGCTTACCCGCTCAGCAGCGACATGGATGTGCTGCGCCCCAGTTTGCTACCCGGACTGCTGGACTCCCTGCGTCACAATCTCAACCGCCAGAACCATGATCTGGCGCTCTTCGAGGTCGGACGCGTGTTCACTCAGAATCAGGGCCAGATCAAGGAAGAGAGACGCGTCGCCATCGCCCTCACCGGTGCTCGAACTTCCACCTTTTGGACCGGATCCGAACGGGAATCCAAAAAGGACATTTACGATCTGAAGGGATTGCTGGAGGAGCTCTTGGAGCAGATCGGGCTCCGCGGCGTGGCCTACATCCGTCGCGCCGAGTCCTCCGAGTTCTACCTCGAAAGCGCGGGTGTTCAGCTGGGCAAGCTCGTGGTGGGTGAATTCGGACAGCTCTCGCCGCTGCTCGCCAAACAGTATGATTTGCGGGATCGCGTGTTTCTGGCTGAACTCTCCCTGGACTTCCTGCTGGCCAAGCGGAACCCGACCAAATCGTTTAAGCCGCTGCCGGCATTCCCCAGCATCCGGCGGGATATCGCCATGCTGGTGCCCGAACCCGTGACCCACGAGGCAGTCCTTCAAGCTGTCCGGCAGACCAAACCTTCGAACCTCGAGTCGGTGGAACTCTTCGATGTGTTCCGCGGCAAGAACCTGCCCGCTGGTCAGAAAAGCGTCGCCTACGCTTTCACCTACCGAGCGGCCGACCGCACCCTAACCGATTCCGAGGTCAACATAACTCACGACAAAGTGGTGGCTCAATTTCAAACCGGCCTAGGGGCGACGCTCCGGGGCTGAACGACATCTCATCATGCATCCGCGGCAACTCATCTGGATTCTGGCGGCGACCGGCCTGCTCACGGGGGGCTCTCTTCAAGCCAAGCTCTCCGCCGAAAAAATCGCCGCCTTGCCGCCTGCAGCCACGCGCACGGTGAGTTTCCGCGCGGATATCAAGCCGATCCTGGAAACCTCCTGCGTTAAGTGCCATGGCAAAGGCAAATCGAAAGGGGGCTTCAACCTGGATGTGCGGGAGTCCCTGCTCAAGGGAGGAGACTCGGGGGCATCGGTCGTGATCGGTAACAGCGGCGAGAGCTATCTGATCGAACTGGTTTCCGGCTTCAACCTCGACAGCATCATGCCGGAAAAGGGAACCAAGCTCACCCCGCTCCAAGTGGGGCTGCTACGGGCGTGGATCGATCAGGGCCTGGCGTGGGACTCCGACATTAGCTTTGCCAAACAGCCACCTCGCAACCTCGAGCCTCGCCGGGTCGAGCTTCCAACCGCCGAGGGATCTCAGCATCCGATCGACCGACTCCTGGCTGCTTCGCTGCGGAAGGCCGCCATCCATCCTGAAAAAGTCGTCGACGACCGGACCTTTGCCCGCCGCGTCTACCTGGATGTGATCGGCCTCCTTCCGCCACCCGAAGAGCTGGCCGCTTTTCTGGCCAGCTCGGAGCCCGCCAAACGCGAGCGTTTGGTCGATCGCCTGCTGGGCGATAATCAGGCCTACGCAACTCACTGGTTCTCCTTCTGGAATGACCTATTGCGCAATGACTATCGCGGCACCGGTTACATCGATGGCGGCCGCAAGCAAATCTCTACCTGGTTGCATTCCGCGCTCGCCACCAACCTGCCCTACGACCGGTTTGTAGCACAGCTGGTCCACCCAACTCCAGAGACCGAGGGCTTCACCAAGGGAATCGTCTGGCGAGGTGTCGTCAACGCGAGCCAAACCCCTCCCATGCAGGCGGCGCAAAATATATCTCAGATCTTCATGGGCGTGAACCTGAAGTGCGCCTCCTGCCACGACAGTTTTATCGACGACTGGGCGCTGGCCGATTGCTATGGCATGGCGAATCTCTATGCGGACGAACCCCTGGAACTGGTTCAGTGTGATAAGCCGATCGGAAAGAAAGCAGTCACCCAATTCCTCTACCCGCAGCTCGGAGCCATCGCGGGAGACCTGCCCAAGACCAATCGCACGGCGCGGCTGGCCGAGATCATGACCCAGTCGGAGAATGGTCGGCTGCCACGAACCGTCGTCAACCGCATCTGGGCTCGGCTCCTGGGTCGTGGTTTGGTGGAGCCCATCGACGATATGGAGCAAAAAGCTTGGTCCCCCGACCTGCTCGATTGGCTGGCGGAGGACTTGGTCGCCAATGGCTACAATCTCAAGCACACGCTCAAACGAATTCTCACGTCCCAAGCCTACCAGCTTCCAGCGGTGAACCTGAGCGAAACTCCCGACGCACAGTTCGTGTTCCAGGGACCCGCCATTCGCCGTCTGAGCGCCGAGCAGTTCCGCGACGCCCTGGGCGCGTTAACGGGTGTCTGGCATAGCGAGCCGGCCAATGAATTCGATCTGGCCGCGGGAGCCTCCGAAGCCTTCCTGGAAACGGTCCGAGTGCCTTCCCAGGCCCAATGGGTTTGGTCGCATCCCGGGGCGGAAACCAAGGCGGCGCCCGGCGATCTGTTTCTCAGAAAAACCTTCACGCTCGAAGCCCTTCCGGATCGAGCGACGGTGGTTGCCTTGGCCGACGACTCCTGGACGGTGTTTGTAAACGGCACTCAGGTGCTTTCCGGCAAGAACCTTAAAACCGCCAGCCACGCGAACCTAAAGCCGCATCTGAAGGTCGGTGTGAACCTCATTGCCGTCCAGGCCGCCAACGCTGCACCCAAGCCGCCTGAGAAAGACAAGAAGCCCGAGGATCCCGCCAGCCCAGCGGGCGTGATCGTCTTCGCGCGCCTCGAAACGGGAACCCAGCTCCTGGAGCTCTACACCGATCGAACCTGGACCTGCACGACCAACAATCCCGCCGATTGGAAAAAGCCCGACTTTGGTGCCTCCGCATGGCTCCCCGCCGTCGAGCTTGGCTCCATCGTGAAGTCCCAAACTCCCTGGACGGGTGGACTGGCCGCACTGACCCGCGCCCTGAGCCTCGAGGCGGCGCATGGCCACATCCGCGCCAGCTTGGTCCCGGCCGATCCTTTGACCACCGCCCTGGGACGCCCCAACCGCGAGCAAGTCATGACGTCCCGCACCTCCGCGGCCACGACGCTCCAAGCCCTCGAACTTTCTAACGGAGAAACCCTGGCCGGCCTGGTCAAGGCCGGAGCCTCAAAGTGGACCGCCAAGCCGGGGCCAGTCCCGCGCGAGCTGAGCCAGCAGATCTTTCAACGTGGACTAGGACGTCCACCCACGGCACGAGAGCAGGAACTGGCGAACGATCTCCTGGGGCCACAAGTCAAACCCGAGCACGTGGAAGACTTGCTCTGGGCCATCGCGATGCTGCCTGAATTCCAGCTGATCTATTAGTCCAAGCAATAACGATCCTCGACCCTCCACCCGACTATGAACCGACGAGATTTCCTAAAATCAGCGAGCGCCGCGACGCTGTCGGCCCTGGCGGCGGGGCACCCACGGGTCGTCCTCGCGGAAGATGCCGAAAAGCTCTCCGCCACGGCTGACACGCTGATTATCCTCTGGATGGGCGGTGGCATGGCCCATACCGAGACCTTCGACCCCAAGCGCTACACCCCGTTCGAAAAGGGGCTGGCTCCGAACAAGGTGCTGAGCACTTTTCCCCAAATCGACACCGCGGTTGATCACATCAAATTCTCGCAGGGACTGGAGAAGATCGCCGGCGTCATGGACCGGGGATCACTCATCCGAACTTACACTGCCGGGGACCTGGGTTTCATCCTGCATTCTCGTCACCAGTTCCACTGGCATACGGGCTACGCGCCGCCGCAAACCGTGGCCGCACCTCACATCGGTGCCGTGCTGGCTCGAACATTGGGACCGCGCGATTCCGCCGTCCCCTCGTTCATCAACATTGGACAGCGCTTCGACATCGGTGAATCCGAAGAGGTCAAAGCGTTTACCACGGCCGGGTTTCTGGGCAGCGAGTTCGGCCCGTTCAACATTCCGTTCCCCGATCAGGCCGCCGAGGCGGTTCGCCCTCCCGGAGGCATGAGCCCGGATCGCTTTTCCAACCGCGACCGCTTTTTCCGGCGTCTCCTCGATGCGAACCCCGTTTATCAGAACGGCAGTGAGTATCAGCGCGATTCCTTGCTTCGCTCCTTGGACAACGCCCACCGCCTGCTCAGCTCCCCCGCCGCCAAGGCCTTCGACCTCTCGTTGGAACCCTTGGAAAACATTCGCAAATACGCGCCTAGCTATGAGCCGGGAAAGAAGTTTGCCGCCGCTCGCGAGCGTTTTGGAACTTACGAACAACAGAACATCGGCCGCTTCGGTCTGGGCTGCTTGCTGGCTCGCCGCCTGACCGAGGTCGGCGCCCGGTTCATTGAAGTCACGACGGAGTACATCCCCTTCCTCAATTGGGACACCCACGAGAATGGCCATACGAAGCTGAAGGCGATGAAGGAGCAAATCGACGCTCCCGTAGCTCAACTCGTCCGCGATCTCGAAGAACGAGGCTTGCTGAACCGCACGCTCATCGTGCTTGCCAGCGAGTTCAGCCGCGACGCCATTTTGGAGGGAAGACCGGACAAGCCCATCAAGGATCAAGTCGATGTGCCGGAGAAGATTGAGGACATCAAGCATTACGGGATGCACCGTCACTTCACCGACGCCGGCAGCGTGCTGCTCTTTGGCGGCGGCATCAAGAAGGGCTTCCTGTATGGCAAGACAGCGGATGAACGCCCATGCAAGCATGTGGACAAAAAGGTCGTCATCGAGGATCTCCATGCCACGATCTACCGCGCCATGGGCATCTCCCCGAAGCTAGCCTACGAGATCGAGAAGCGCCCCTTCTACGTCACCCGCGACGGCCACGGCAAACCCATCTTGGATCTCTTTGCTTAGCATTCGTCGAACCGCCACCGAGGCGGTTCGACGAATGGAATTGTAGCGACGTCCGACCTCGGACGCTCCCAAACCGATGGGCCGACACGGCCCACACTACATTGTAGCGTCATCCATGTTGGACGATTCCCCAGCCCCGAACGCAGCAGGCGGAGAAGCAGGTCAGGTTAACGAAGCCACCACGCCGATGAAAACCGGGCCGGGCCATGAGAGACTGTTGAACTGCGATGGACGCAAAGGACGCGATGTCCGATACCGAAGAACGGCAAAGTTGATCGAGGCCAATCCAATCGAGTTTAGTGTTCGGATCTCCCCCCCGGATCTCACATTGCGTCCTTCGCGTAGGTATGAGTTTTGTCCAGCGGTCCTGAAAAACTCAGGCAGCATTGCAGAACGGACGGAAACGGGGCCACCATAAGGGCCAGTTGGTCTTGCTAACTAGCTGGCGGCATTACGGGAGACCCTCGATATGGACGCTTGGAGTAATACTCCGACTTAGCGAATGAGATCGGCGAAAAGCACCTACATGGGGACCGCCCCGCATACCTGAGTGCATGTAAATCGCCTGACCCGTTTCCGTCCGCCTGCTCTTCCAAATAAGCATATGGACTCGATTGAGACGATATTCAAAAACCTCACAGGCCGCGTAGTCGGCTTTGATTCCCATCCGGACAGCTTCACGGCGGCCCTGCTGCAGGGCCGGACTCCCGCTGAAGCCATTACTCAAAAAACCTTCAACCAAGTGCCCATGGGCCAGTTAGTGAGCTGGGCTCAGAAACACACCACCTCGGAGGACTGCATCGTTTTAGAGGCTTCGGGCAATAGCTTTGATGTCGTACGACGACTGGAAGCTATTGGTCGCACCGCTCTGGTGTTGGAAAGCTGCCATATGGGCAAGCTCAAGGAAGCCCATGCCAACAATGACAAAATCAGCGCTATTCGCATCGGCAAAGCCTTCCTCTCCGGCACGGCTAAGCGAGTCTGGGTTCCTGACCCCAAAACCCAGGAGCGTCGCGATTGCTTCCACATGCATCGTAAAACAGTCAAACGCTGCACCCAAACGGTCAACCGCCTTGACTCTTATCTCAGCGATAGCGGAGTGCGACTCGACCAATCACTCACCGACTTGGACCACGAGAGCGCCCTAAAACTGATCAAT